>CAYWMC010000154.1:0-6181 GCA_964459345.1 uncultured Klebsiella sp.
CTCCGGCCGGCCTGACATGGTCTCCGGTGATGACGCGCTTGTCCGCATTACCGCAACCGGCCTGGCACTGAATACCGTGCAGGTGGCGCTGGAAGGCCGTGACATTACCGAGCTGTTCGCGGCAGACCCCAGGGACGAAAGCCTCACGGGACTGGTGTATGGCCTGGCAGAAGGCCCGAACGTGCTCGTCGCGATGGACGGTGCGGGCAGCACCCGCTCACAGATCACTCTGCTGAACCACCCTGCCACCGGCCCCATCCTGTCAGGTCCGCATCTGCAGCCTTTCGTCTGCACGGCAGCGGAGGAAGGCTTCGGCGAGCCCCTGGACGCCGACTGCTCGACTGTCACGCAGACACGCTATTTCTATCGCAATACCGCTGGCAGCTTCGTGCAGATCAGTGATGTGACTGCCCCCTATCCCGACGATCTGGCCTGGACGGAGTTCCGCCCCGGCGAGCGCCTGCCCTTCGTGGTGCGTCTGGAATCGGGCACCCGCAACCGCGCGCTCTACCACATCGCCGTCCTTGACGACCCGCAGCGCACTTATGGCGAGTGGGATGACATTCGCAGCTGGAACCAGCGCCTGGTCTTCAGTTTCGGCGGTGGCTGCGGCACGCAGTACAACCAGGGCTCGCGCACCCCCGAAAGCGCACTGGACGCGCTGGTGCTGGGCAAAGGCTTTGCGCACGTGGTGTCCTCCTTCAATGTGATGGGACACCAGTGCAATGACGCGCTGTCGGCGGAAACCCTGATGATGCTGAAGGAGCATTTCATCGAGCAGTACGGACTGCCTGTGTGGACGCTGGGCAATGGCGCCTCGGGTGGGGCCATCCAGCAGCTGCTGATTGCGCAGAACTACCCGGGGCTGCTGGACGGATTGCTGCCCTCGATGAGTTTCCCAGACTCGTTCAGCGTGCGTCCGGGCGTGACCGACTGCCGCCTGCTGGCCCGCTATTTCGCCAGCACGCAGACCCCGTGGACCGAGGAGCAGATACTGGCGGTGGAAGGTTTTGCCCCTGGCACCTGCGCGTCCTGGGAGCGCAGCTATCTGGACGTGATCGTGGCCGATACCGGTTGCGGCATTGACGAAGCGCTGGTCTATCACCCCACCACCAACCCCGGCGGCGCACGCTGCACGCTGTACGACACCAATGTCGCCAGCGTGGGCCGCGATCCGGCAACCGGCTTTGCCCGCCAGGTGCTGGACAACGTCGGTGTGCAGTACGGCCTGCAGGCGCTGCTGGCCGGCGTCATCAGCCCTGCCGCCTTTGCGGACCTCAATGCCGGCATGGGTGGCTATGACCGGGACGGCAAGCCCGTCCCCTCTCGCACCTCTGCGCAGCAGGAAGGCGTGGCGCTGGCCTATCGGACCGGGCGCATCAACAGCGGCGCCGGATCACTGGCCAGCATTCCCATCCTGCACCACCGCCCCTACACGGATCTTGCCGGCGACATCCATGACCGCGTGCGTGATCTGCAGATCCGCGCGCGGCTGCGCAAGGCCAATGGCAGTGCCGAGAATCAGGTTGTCTGGTTGTATTCCGGTGCGCAGACAGGGGCGCTGGTCAGTGCACTGGCACTGGACACGATGACGCAGTGGCTGGATGCCTTGCAGGCCGATACCTCGGAAGCCCCCTTGCTGACCCGCGTGGCGCGCGCCAGACCTGCCGTTGCCGTGGACGCCTGCTGGACGCCAGAGGGCGAGCGCATCGACGAAGCACTGGAATTCGCCACCCCCGGGCAATGCAATGCCTTGTATCCCACCCATGCGAATCCGCGCCTTGCGGCCGGTGCTCCACTGGAGGAAGACGCCATCGTGTGTGCGCTGAAGCCGCTACAGCAAGCTGACTACCCGGTGGAGTTCAGCGCCGCCGAATGGGCCACGCTGGAGGAAGTGTTTGCAGAGGGGGTGTGTGACTACAGTCAGCGCGGCATCGGGCAGGAAGCCGCGGCTGGTCCGTGGCTGCGCCTGCCCTTGTAAGCCGCCGCGCAGGGGGCGGCTGACTCAGAAGTCGAAGAAGTACACTTCCAGATTGAACTGGAAGCGCGGCTCCGGGTCCCAGCTCTCATCGCGGGCCATGATCAGCTGCGGTACCAGTTCCATCACCAGCCAGTCTTCATAGATGGCCTTGCGATACACCGTCTGCAGGTAGTAGTTCTCCACGCGCGGGTTCGGCTGACTGGCGCCGATGACGCCGGCCTCGTAGGTCAGTGTCTCGCGCTCACCCAGGGACTGATGCACGGACACCGTCTGGGCGAACTCGAACTGGTTGTAGCGGTCCTTGTAATCCACTTCCGAATCAATGCGCAGGAACATGGTCTCCGTCAGCGGGCGGCTGAAATAGATGCGCGCATCCTGACCCCAGCCGTTGGCGTGGTAGTACCAGAGCTTGTGATCGGCGCCGAAGTACCAGGTCTCGTTCAGGTCCAGTCCATAGCGCGTGCGGAAGCGGTAGAAGGGGTCCAGCGGAATGCGGCCCTTGACGCCGACATCGTGGGTGAAGCGCAGGCCATTGCGCTCGGGCAGCTCGTAGCTGAAGCCGCCGGAGACTTCCGAGGGCCGGATGTTGCTCAGACGCTGGTCACGCAGGGAATCGGTTTCCGACTGCTCGGACTCGAAGATCAGCTTCCAGCGTTCCGTGGCGCGGGGCAGATCGATCCGGCCGCTGATGCGCGCCGTGGAATGATAGTCGCCGTTCTCGCTCACCTGTTGATTCAGCTTCACACGCAGGTAGCTCTCGTTGCTGCGATCGCCCACGCTGTCCCCCGCCAGCCAGTCGTCAAGGCCGCGGCCTATGCCGGAGACATTGCGTGACACGTTGTCGCGGCGCGTTTCCAGCCAGCTCCATGCCGACGTCTCGGTGATCGCCGGCATGTCGGGCAGGCGCAGGCGCCCGCCCGCGGAATCATCCGGCTGAGCGTGCAAGGGCCCAGCGGCACCCAGCATGAACACACCAGAGACCAGAGCAAGGGAACAAGCAGGGAAAGTGACAGATGGTAATTTCATACTTCTGAATTCCTGAGAAACCTGCGACAGACACCCGTGAGTGTCCTCCTCTTGGAGTCACAAAGCACGCTTTCGTTCCCGCTCAATGCAGATGAGTGGCAGGCGCGCTGAGCTGAGAGATGACCCATTCGGAACCATGATGCAGAGGCCCCACCATCAGGACGAGGGCAAGCGCAGCACCCAGCAGGAGCATGCCCAGCTGCCAGTTGTGCAGCGCTACGCGCGAGGAAGCACGCAGCAAGGCCTTGATGCGGATTTCAACGTCGCGCTCGGCGAAGGCCATGGCTTCCTGGGGCACGCTGGCAGGCTGCGCCATCAGCAGCCGTTTCACCTTGAGCAGGGTTTCCGCCACGGCCACGGCCCCGAAGCGTTCGGCAGCGCGGAAGTCACAGGCTTCTTCAGTAACCACTTGCAGGTCTTCCAGCACCCGGCGGGCCAGCGGCCCGGGAAGAATGGCACAGCACAGACGCGCAACGAGCAGGCGCAGATTGTCGCGCCGTTCCTGATGGGCGCGTTCGTGCTGCAGGATGATGTCCAGATCCTGCGCACTGCAGGCTCGCCGCAGGCCACTGCTGAGGTAGATGCGCGGCTTCCACCAGCCCAGGGTGAACACCAGCGGGCACTCCGAATCCATCTCGAACCAGGCGCCACGGCGCTTGCCGAGGTAGTCGAACTGCACATGCAACTGGCGTGACTTGCGCAGCGTGGTGACGAAGCGCAGCAGCAGCACCAGCAGCACCAGAGAGCCCACGCCCGCGCCAAACAGGGCCAGGCCAGCGGAGTCAATCAGCGGCGCGTGACTGGCGCAGTCCACATGGCAGTGGGCATCCACCAGCAGATTCTCTGCGGTGGGCATGAACAGAAACGCGGTGCTGAGCAGCGCCGCCGCGAAGGGCAGAATCCAGTAGGCCAGCAGCAAGGTGCTGCCATAGCGCGGATGCAGCTTCAGCAAGGAAGGCCGCAGCACAGGGTAAGCCAGGACGAACAGCACGCTCAGCACCAGCCACAGGGCCAGCCATATTGACGCAAAGCTGCCGGCCGCGTTGATCATTTCGGCGCTCCCATATCCTGCTTCTTGCGGGCAATCAACGCTTCGAGGTCGGCCAGTGATTTGTCGTCCAGATCGGCAGCCACATTCACGAAGCTGCTCAGAATGGTCTCCAGCTTGCCGTCATGCAGCAGGTGAATGATGTCGCCCATCAAGCGGCCCAGCAGATTGGAGCGCGACACGCGCGGCGAATAGGTATAGGCATGGCCGTTCTTGCTGCGCGATACCAGTTCCTTGCGGTGCAGGCGCTCCAGGGTGGATTGCACCGTGCTCAGGGACGGCTGGCGGATGGCCGGAATGCGCTGGCAGATGGCCTTGGCATCCAGATGCGGCTCCTGCCACAGCGCTTCCAGCACGCCCAGCTCCAGTTCGCCCAGCGTGTTGGGCAGCATATTCGACGAGGAACGTTTCTTGATCATCTTGTTGTGCAGTGCTGCGTGTGGAAAACCGATTGACACGCGGCCCTTTCTCATCCTTTTTAGTTTAATTATTTCAATGACTTGCAAGCCCACTGCGGCACGATAACAGGCATTTCTAGGTGTGCCGGAAGCCCCGCGCATAGACTCTGCGCCCAGTGCTGCCAGCCTCTCCAGTCATTCAGGCTCGCGGCGAAGATAGCACAAGACTATTTGCGTACAAACAAGGGAACTGAACTATGAGAATTCGCGCCCTGGCAGCCGCCATCGCCCTCGCCATCTCCGGCAACACGCAATCTGCCGGCATCACTGGCAACACCATCGAAGAAATTACTGTCTTCGGCAGCAACAAGGTACTGACCGGCAATCCGCTGTCCGCCACCGAAGGCTATGTGTTCGGCGCGCAACTGCAGCAGCGCCCGATCTCCCGGCCCGCCGAACTGCTGGAACTGGTGCCCGGGCTGATCGCCACCCAGCACAGCGGTGAGGGCAAGGGCAATCAGTACTTCCTGCGCGGGTTCAATCTGGACCACGGCACGGACCTGGCGCTCAAGGTGGATGGCCTGCCCGTCAACATGCCCTCCCATGCCCACGGCCAGGGCTATGCCGACCTGAACTTTCTGATGCCGGAGCTGGTGGATCACCTGGAATACCGCAAGGGGCCCTACTATGCCGAGATCGGCGACTTCGGCACCGCCGGTTCGTCCGAATTCACCTATGTGGATACCCTGGAACAGGCGAATGTCACCCTGACCGCCGGACAGGACTCTTACCAGCGCCTGTTCGGTGCACAATCCTTCGAGGCATTTGCCGGCACCATCACGGCGGCGGCCGCGATCACCGGCTATGACGGTCCCTGGAAGCACTCGCAGGACCTGGACAAGCGCAACGCGCTGGTGAAATACCACCAGGAAACCGGCGACCAGACCTGGAGCCTGACGGCGCAGACCTTCGACAACACCTGGGATTCCACCGACCAGATCCCCGAACGTGCCGTGCGCAATGGCAGCCTGCACAGGCTCGGCGCCCTGGATCTGAGCGACGGCGGCGACACCTACCGCCGCAGCCTGTCAGGCGACTGGCGCAGGGACACTGGCGAGGCCGTGATCAGCCTCGATGGCTACGTCATGGACTATGGTCTGGAGCTGTTCTCCAACTTCACCTATTTTCTGGAAGATCCGCTGCGCGGCGACCAGTTCGAACAGTCTGAAGAGCGCCGCGTCTACGGCATGAATGCCAGCCATGTGCGCCCCCTTGCCCTCGGCGTGCCAGGCACTCTCACGCTCGGCCTGCAGAACCGTACCGATGACATCGATGTCGGCCTGTACAAGACCGAGCACCGCGTGCGGCACAGCACCACACGGGAAGACAACGTGCAGCAGGCGCTGACCAGTGTCTACGCCTCGCTGGAGCAGGAATGGAGCGAACAATGGCGCACTGTCGCCGCCCTGCGCGCCGATCACTACCACTATGACGTCGATGCCGGTCTGGCCGCCAATGCCGGTGACGGCAGTGATGATCTGCTGAGCCCCAAGTTCAGCCTGATCTACGCGCCTTCACAAAGCACCGAGTTCTTCCTCAGTGGCGGCCAGGGTTTCCACAGCAATGACGCCCGGGGCACCACCATCACCATCGACCCGGTGAGCGGCGATCCGGCCGATGCCGTGGACCCGCTGGCCAAGGCCCGCAGCATGGAACTGGGCATGCGCA
>CAYWMC010000155.1:0-2733 GCA_964459345.1 uncultured Klebsiella sp.
AAGAGCAGTCGGACATCCTGGCCGGCCAGCGTGATGCGTCCCGCCTCGCCGAAACGCATCAGTTTTCCTTTGCGGTTGCTTGCATGATTTATGGTCCGCAGCGCAGTAAACGTCAGGTGTTACTTCTTTTCGGGGTTGTCAGCAGAGGCAATGCCGCGTGGCGCAAGAACGCTTACGACGGAATTGTCAGAGTCGTGACCATGCGTCAGATCGACACTGGATACGCCCTTCGGCAGCTTGATCTGAGAAATGTGAATCGCTTCGCCAAGACCCAGTTCGGACAAGTCTACTTCGATGAACTCGGGCAGGTCTTTTGGCAGACAGCTGATCTGCAGTTCGTTCAGCGCCTTGATGATGCTGCCGCCGCCGATCTTGACGCCCTTGCACTTGTCTTCGTTGACGAAGTGCAGAGGTACGGCCACGACGATTGCGCGGTCAGCACTCACGCGCTGGAAGTCGGCATGCATGATGCGCGGCTTGGCAGGGTGACGCTGCAGCGCCTTGATCACAACCTGCTCCGGCTTGCCATCCACCTGCAGGGTGATGATGTGCGAGTAGAAGGCTTCGTTGGACAGGGCTTTCTGAATATCCTTGTGAGGGATACTGATATTGACGGGGGCTTTGCCTTCACCATAGATGATGGCAGGAACCATTTCAGCCAGACGGCGCAGGCGGCGGCTCGCACCTTTCCCCAGATCCGATCTGACTGTAGCGTTGAGCTCGAATGCATTGGACATCGTGTATCTCCAGTGTGTGATGTTTCACAACATCGTCATACCTTGCCCGGCTTGCGACCAGCCGGGTTCGGTGTTCAAAGACATCGACAGGGAATCTGCCGATGCCTGTATGGCCAACACGGCCGCCAGAAATTCTGCCAGCCGTGCGGTCCTCAACGCCATGCGACACCTTCTCAGGTATTGTCGAACATCGCGCTGATGGATTCTTCATTGCTGACGCGACGAATCGATTCAGCCAGCAGCTTCGCCATGCTGAGCTGGCGAACGCGCTTGCACTTGCTGAACTCTTCGCTCAGCGGAATTGTGTCTGTCACCACCAGTTCATCAAGGTCAGACGTGCTGATGTTGGCAAAGGCATTTCCCGACAGGACGGGGTGTGTACAGTAAGCCACTACGCGCGCAGCACCATGTTCCTTGAGGGCTGCCGCCGCTTTGCACAGCGTGCCGGCGGTATCGACCATGTCGTCAACGATCAGGCAGGTACGTCCCTGCACTTCGCCGATGATGTGCATTACCTGCGCTTCATTGGCCTGGGGGCGACGCTTGTCGATGATGGCCAGGTCCACGTTCAGGTTCTTGGCAACGGCGCGGGCACGCACTACGCCGCCAACGTCCGGGGAGACCACGGTCAGGTTCTGGTAGTTCTGTCTTTCGATGTCTTCCGTCAGCAGCGGTGAACCGTAGACGTTGTCCACGGGAATGCTGAAGAAGCCCTGAATCTGTTCTGCGTGCAAGTCGACGGTCAGCACGCGGTCAACGCCCACGGCAACGATCATGTCGGCAACCACCTTGGCGCTGATGGCCACGCGGGATGAACGCACGCGGCGGTCCTGGCGGGCATAGCCGAAGTAGGGAATCACGGCGGTAATGCGGTTGGCAGAAGCGCGATGCAGGGCGTCGGCCATCAGCATCAGTTCCATCAGGCTGTCATTGGTCGGCGCGCAGGTGGGCTGGATGATGAATACATCCTTGCCGCGCACGTTCTCCTTGATCTCGACATTCACTTCGCCGTCGCTGAACTTGCTGACGGTGGCTTCGCCCAGGGGAATACCAATGTGTCGGGCAATCTTGTCTGCCAGAACCGGATGGGCATTGCCGGTGAATACCATCAAGTTGTTTGCCATGAGAGTCGTGTCCTTGGGAGGCCGTTTGGAACCAGGTCTGCGTGTTGTTTTAGTCAGGCTTAAGATAAGCAGTCCGCCCGTCAGTCAGGAATAGTGCGGGGTCTGGCCGAGGGTGAGTCGCCCTGTCAGACGATCACCTGAGACGTAGTGAATATGGCAGGGGTGGCTGGACTCGAACCAACGCATGCAAGGATCAAAACCTTGTGCCTTACCAACTTGGCGACACCCCTAAAAACTCTGCATGTTCAGCGAATGCCTTCGCGTGGGCATGAATATCATGCCGGAATGAGCGCAGTGCTGCGCTGCAATCCACGGGCTGTAAAACCTTTCCAGTGTGAGGGACGAAGTGCCAGGACGCGCGCGGCTTCTTGCTCCGAATCGAACCCCGCAAAGATGCTGGATCCGGTCCCCGTCATCCTTGCCGGGCCATATTGACCAAGCCACTCAAGGGCTTCATCGACAGGCGGATACAGGCTTCGAACGAGATTTTCACAGTCATTTCTGGTGTGCCCAGCCAGAAAGGCGGCCATTTTGATGGCACTCGTGTGCCGTGTCAATTGCTCATTGGAAAAAATATCCCGCGTCGAAACATGGCAATCCGGGCATATCACCACGTAAAACCGGGTCGGCAATTGCACGGGGGTGAGGCGCTCACCGACACCTTCCGCCCAGGCCGACTCGCCCTGCACGAACAGCGGAACATCGGCGCCCAGACGCAGACCCAGACCACACAGCTGTGCCGTGTCGAGCTGTGTCTGCCACAGGAAATTCAGGGCCAGAAGGGTGCTGGCCGCATTGGAGCTGCCGCCACCAAGCCCTGCGCCCATGGGGATGCGCTTGTGCAGACTGATGGAGGCGCCTTCTTTGCAGCC
>CAYWMC010000155.1:2833-6165 GCA_964459345.1 uncultured Klebsiella sp.
CTGCGCCCATGGGGATGCGCTTGTGCAGACTGATGGAGGCGCCTTCTTTGCAGCCTGTGGCCTCCCGCAGTGCGCGGGCTGCCCGCAGGATCAGATTGTCATCGCTGTTCAGGACAGTCAGGTCACAATCCAGTATCAGTTTGCCATCCGCCCGCCGCTCTATTTCGAGCGTGTCAGCATAGTCGATGAGCTGGAAGATCGTCTGCAATTCGTGATAGCCGTCTGGACGCCGCCCTGTGATGTGCAGGAACAGATTCAGCTTGGCAGGTGCCTGGATGCTCAGAAAGTCGTTCATGGGGCAGTGGGCGCGGAGGTCTGCAGTGTCCAGTCCAGACGGACGAAGTCGAGCCGCAGGGGAGGCTTCTCGATGCGGATGCGTGTCGGCAGAGACTCCGTCGCATAATTCGTATAGCCAAGGTACTGCACCATCCAGCCATCCTGCTCAAGTGCGATCAGGTGATGCTCGGCATTGAAGGAAGGCGAGCTCTGTCCGGTCGGGGCAGGCATGCCCTTGATCCAGTAGCGAAGTTGCGCCACCGGCAATTCGTATCCCAGCTGGTCATACACCAGGTCTTCCGCCGTGGCTGCCGTGAGCGGCGCCTTGCCTTCCTGTTCAAGAACGACTTCGCCGGGACGCCCCGTAATCTCGGTGGCGCCGGCATTCAAAGTGCCCCACAGATTGATGACGTAGCGCTCGCCTTGCTGTTGCCAGCGGATGCGTGAGGAGTGCGACTCCTTGTCGTCGCGTACGCCGATGCGGCCTGTGAACTCCCAGAGCGTCAGGGCTTCCAGCAGCGCATGGCGGGCCTGCCAGTCTTCGTTCACTGGCGCGTCCATGCGCGGTGCGGTGGCACAACCTGCCAGCAGCAGGCACAGCAGGGAGGTGCTGAAGAATGTGCGACTCAGACGCATTGTCAGCTGCCCGCGCCGTTGCGAAGGCGCTCGATGGTATTGAGCAGGATGGTGCTGTCAGGCCGCTCGCGCAGGGCGTTTTCCCACACACGCTCGGCTTCGTTGCGGCGCCCCATCATCCACAGCACTTCCCCAAGATGCGCCGCCACTTCTGCGTCGGGGAAAACGGCGTAGGCGCGTTCCAGATTGGCCAGTGCCTCTTCATAGCGGCCCAGCTTGAATTGTGCCCAGGCAAGACTGTCGATGATGGCGGGGTCTTCCGGATCCGCCGCGATGGCGCGTTCCAGCAGGGCCAGCGCTTCCTCGTGGCGGTCAGTGCGGTCGGCCAGCGTGTAACCCAGCTGGTTGAGAGCGGTGGCATTCTGAGGCTCCAGCGCGATGATGCGGCGCAGGTCTTCCTCGGCACGGGCCAGATTGCCCTGGCGATCGCTCAGCAGGGAGCGGGCAAACAGCAGATCCACATTGTCCGCGTAGATTTCCAGTGTCGCGCTCAGCAATGCATCGGCACGCTCGAGCTGATTGCTGCTCATCAGAGCGTCCACTTCCACGGCCACCAGCATGATCTCCAGCTCCGGGCGGCCTTCCGAGACGCTCAGCACCAGTGCGTGGGCCTCGTCAAACCGTTCCTCGAGCACCAGCAGCCGCACAGCCTGGCGTTGCGCATTCAGGAAATTGGTGAACTCCGTACCCACCTGCAGATAGTGGTTGATGGCGTCGGCCGGGCGTCCCTGGTTCTCGTCGATGTAGCCCAGATAATAGTGGCTTTCGTTAAGACGCACGCCAGCATTGAGGATGCGAATCAGATAGCTGCGGGCGGCGTCAAGGGAATCCAGCTCCAGCTCCAGCAATGCCAGGGAATAGAGGGTCTCGTAGTCGTCGGGTTCCATTTGCGCCAGTTGCTGGAATTCCACGCGGGCCTCTTCAAGCCGCCCGACCTGCACCAGGATGCGGCCGAAGTTGAAGCGCATCAGGCGATTGTCAGGGTATGTCGCGATGCCTTCCTCCAGCAGGGCGATGGTGCGATCCAGCTGATTCAGCTGCAGCAGCAGTTGCGCTTCCATCAGCGTCAGCCTGGCTGAGTTGCCGTGGCGTTCCTTGTAAACAGTCAGCTCCGCCATGGCTTCTTCGTGCTGATCACTTTGTTCCAGAAGCTGCATGACGGCGTAGTGCAGCGTCTGGTGCTCCGGGAACCGCGTGTGCAGCGTCTGGAACTGGGCCAGCAGCATGCCGCGCTGGTCGGGCGTCAGGTATTGAGTGCGCGCCGTGATGACCGAGAAGTCGATGTCGCCCCCCAGTGCCAGTATCTGTCCCATATGCTCGATAGACTCCTCGAGCATCCCTGCTTCCAGTAGCTGGAAGGCAAGTACGAGGTGTGCTTCTTCGGACTCAGGTTCGATCTCCAGCCACAGGCGACCCAGGGCAATCATGGTGTCGGTGTCACCCGCCGCCGAAGCGAACTGACTGGCTCGTCGAATCACCGCCAGGTCGCGGGTCTCAAGTGCCAGGGCGTAATAGTCCTGCGCCGCTTCCGGCAGATACCCGCGCTGTCCTGCCAGCTCGTTCAGCAGGGCACGGTTGAGCTGTTCTGTGGTGAAGGATCCATACTCGATGGGGGCCGGCGTTGGCTCTGGCGCGGTGACAGCCACGGGGGCTGCTTCGGGCTCAGGCAGTTCTGCCACCGGAGTTGACTGGCAGGCGCCGAGTGCAAGCGCGATCGAAAGCGTCAGAAGTGCAGGGCAGAATCGGTTCATTCGCTGTCAGCCACCAGGGTGTGAGCAAGAGAAATACGGGCTCGCAGCGGCGCGGAATCAATAGCGAAATCGGGCCCCTTGCGGGTGCCAAGGAGTGTACCCGCATTGCCGGGAACTTCACAACTCAGCGCTTTTCATCAGGGGACGGTGACGGCAACCATATTCCAGTTGGGAAGTCCGGGCCTAATTTAGTACCATAGCCCGCTTTTTCCGCATCACTGCATCGCCCGTCCGACAAGGGGCCCTATGGCGCTGGTTCTACTCGGTATCAATCACAACACCGCGAACATCGACTTTCGTGAGCGGGTTGCATTTCCGCCTGAGAAAGTGGCGGATGCGATACAGCGCGCGACATCTCTGCCGGCCCTGGACGAACTGGTCATCGTTTCCACCTGCAATCGCACCGAACTCTACGCCCAGATAGACCTGGGAGAAGCGGCCATGGCCGATCCGGAGTGTGCGCTGGATGATGCCACGCTGCGTGAACAGGAACTGCGGCTGCTGGACTGGCTCAGCCAGTATCACGGACTGGACCGCGTCGAAGTGCAGCGTTGCACTTATTTTCACTGGCGGGAGGATGTTGTACGGCACCTGATGCGCGTGGCCTGCGGGCTGGACTCCATGGTGCTTGGCGAACCGCAGATTCTGGGTCAGATCAAGTCGGCCTAT
>CAYWMC010000156.1:0-6064 GCA_964459345.1 uncultured Klebsiella sp.
TGACGTCGCAGGAAGGCTGGAATGTCCAGATAGTCCATGTCCGTGTCGGAACCCACTGCACGGGCGAGACCTGATTGTGGCATGGTGTGCGCAGACGCAGGACGTGAACGCGTTGTTGCAGGACGATCGAACTGACGGTAGTCAGTGACGACAGCAGTGGCTCGCGGTGCAACCTCGACGGGCTTCGGGGCGGCCTGAATGGCTGTACGGGAACCCAGACCTGTTGCCACCACGGTGACACGAATCTCGTCACCCATGTCCGGATCGATCACTGTACCCACGACGACGGTCGCATCATCAGACGCAAACTCTTCAATGGTGTCGCCCACTTCCGTGAACTCGCCAAGCGAAAGATTCTCACCAGCCGTGATGTTCACCAGAATGCCGCGCGCGCCATGCAGATTCACATCTTCCAGCAGCGGACTGCGAATGGCAGCCTCCGCCGCTTCACGTGCACGGCCTTCGCCCCGGGCGTAGCCCGTGCCCATCATCGCCATGCCCATCTCGGACATGACGGTACGCACGTCGGCGAAATCCACGTTGATCATGCCCGGACGCATGATCAGATCGGCGATGCCCTTCACAGCGCCGAGCAGCACGTCGTTGGCAGACTTGAAGGCATCCAGCAGCGAGGCTGTCTTGCCCAGCACTTCCAGCAGCTTTTCATTGGGAATGGTGATCAGTGAATCAACGTGCTCGGAAAGTTCGCGGATGCCCTCTTCCGCAATCTTCATGCGCTTCTTGCCCTCGAACGGGAAAGGCTTGGTCACTACCGCCACGGTCAGAATGCCCAGTTCTCTGGCCACTTCCGCGAAAATCGGCGCGGCGCCCGTACCTGTGCCACCGCCCATGCCGGCCGTGATGAATACCATGTCCGCACCAGACAGAATTTCCGCGATCTCATCGCGATCTTCCAGAGCAGCCTGACGACCGATTTCGGGGTTTGCACCAGCACCCAGCCCCTTGGTCACGCAGCTTCCCATCTGCAGGAGTGTCTTCGCGCGCAGATTGCTCAACGCCTGAGCATCCGTATTGGCACACACAAACTCGACGCCCTCAATATGGCTGGCGATCATGTGTCGCACCGCATTGCCTCCGCCACCACCCACACCGATTACCTTGATGACTGCGTTCTGGGGCAAGCTATCGACTAATTCAAACATAAGGCCTCCTGAGCATTTTTAAATTTTATAAACACATGCACGCGTTTTTTAACTCACAATCCAAAAAGCAAAATCACAAATTCTTTTTCAGCCAGGCGGTGAAGCGCTCCATCAGGCCGGGCTGCGTCTCTTTCGGAGGCGTCTGATAGTCCCTGTCCTGCTGCTGCTTCAGACCGTAAAGAAGCAGGCCGACACCTGTGGAGTAGATCGGGTTTCTGACGATGTCAGACAGTCCTTTCACATCCTGGGGAAAGCCGATGCGCACAGGAGCATGGAAGATCTCCTCCGCCAGCTCGACCACGCCTTCCATCTTGCTGGTGCCCCCTGTCAGCACAATGCCCGCCGCCAGCATGTTCTCGTAGCCACTGCGCTGCAGCTCTGCACGGATCAGGGTGAACAGTTCGTCGTAACGCGGTTCGACTACTTCGGCCAGCGCCTGTCGCGACAATTCGCGCGGAGGGCGGTCGCCAACACTGGGCACCTTGATGGTCTCGCCGGCGCTGGCGAGTTGAGTCAGTGCACAGGCGTACTTGATCTTGATCTCGTCTGCGTTTTCAGTCGGCGTGCGCAACGCCATGGCGATGTCATTGGTGACCTGGTCGCCAGCGATGGGGATCACGCCGGTGTGACGAATGGCGCCTTCAGTGAAGACGGCGATATCGGAGGTGCCCCCGCCGATATCCACCAGGCAGACGCCCAGCTCCTTCTCGTCTTCGGTGAGCACGGCATAGCTGGAGGCGAGCTGCTCGAGGATGATCTCTTCAGTGTGCAGCCCGCAGCGCTTGATGCACTTCTCGATGTTCTGCACAGCGTTGATGGCACAGGTGACCAGGTGGACTTTCGCCTCCAGGCGCACGCCAGACATGCCCAGAGGCTCCTTGACCCCTTCCTGCGAATCGATGATGTATTCCTGCGGCAGAATGTGCAGCACTTTCTGGTCGGCGGGAATCGCCACTGCCTGGGCGGCATCGATGACGCGCTCTATGTCGGCGCGGGTGACTTCGCCGTCGCGGATGGCGACGATGCCGTGGGAGTTCATGCTGCGGATGTGGCTGCCTGCAATGCCGGCATAGACAGAATGTATCTGGCACCCTGCCATCAATTCCGCTTCCTCGATGGCACGCTGAATGGACTCCACCGTGGACTCGATATTGACAACCGTACCCTTCTTCAGACCGCGGGAGCGATGGCTGCCAATGCCGACGATATCGAGACTGCCGTCGGCCTTGATGTCGCCGACGATGGCGACGACTTTGGACGTGCCGATGTCCAGACCGACAATCAGATTACCGCGCGCTGAGTCGCTCATTGTCCGCGTGCTCCCCTGAAAAATGAACTCAATGATGCGCTGAGAGCGTTGTTGTTTTGTGCAGATTTCATTTCAACGCTACTCCGTCCGGCATGTCAGGTTTCTTCCTGATCGAGATGCCGTGATTGTACCGTAGATCAACTGTTTCAATAAGAGAAAATTCATTAAAAAGATAACGATCGTACAAGGTCACGAAGCGCTGCATTCTTTCCAGCACATCGTTGCTGCCGAGTGTCATTCTCACGTTGTTGCTGAGCACCAGACTCCAGCTTCCGCGCTCATTGAAATCGAGCTCGCGAATACGCAGACCAGTGGACAAAAGCATCTGACTGAACAGCTGATATTGCTCCATGACTCGTCGCTCCGTTCCGCTCGGTCCGTTGAGAAGCGGCAGCGCCATGTCATGCTCCAGCGAGTTCGGTTCGAAGGATTCGCCGAACTGATTCAGCAGACTGCTTTCGCGCCAGCGGGCGATGGCAACTTCCTCACTGATGGCCACAGAAAGTGTATCCGGCCACATGCGCGTGATGGTGGCCTGCTCGATCCAGGGATTCGCCTCAAGCTGTGCCTTGATGGCACGCACATCCACGCCGAAGTATCCGGCATCCAGATGCTGAGCCAGCACCGCACGCACGTCGCCCTCATCCACTCGCTGCAGAGAATTCTCCATCTGTACGACACGCACCGGCTTGCTGATGTAGGTGCCAATCCTCTGCAGATTCTGACTGACGAGCACCCCCACCATGAGCACCAGCACCAGCAGGAGAAAACCGGCTCGACTGCGTCGCTCCGGCGCGGGCGCAGGCTTCGGGTGAACGCGATTCAGAGGCACGGCACCACGCGGGATATCCCGAATGCCGCCATGCGCTGAAAAACCTGTGTGATCCCGTGCCATTTTCATTCCTGTTGCGTGAATTCGCGTTTCAACAATTGCCTTTGGCTGCCAGCACTTTCAGCAGCAGTTCTCCGAAACTCAATCCGCTTGCCCTGGCTGCCATGGGCACCAGACTGTGGTCCGTCATGCCGGGAACCGTATTGACTTCGAGAAGCCAGAACTGACCCTGCTCATCACGCATCACGTCGACTCTTCCCCAGCCTTCACACCCAAGAGCGTTGAAGGCCTGCAGACACAGCTCATTCAGAGTGGCAGTTTCCTGCGCACTCAGCGGCGCGGGGCAGAGATACTGCGTGTCGTTGGCGATGTACTTGGCGTGATAGTCATAGAACGTATGTGTGGTGCGCAGCTCTATGGCTGGCAGCACTTCACCCGCAAGCAGCGACACCGTGTATTCCGGTCCCCGGATGTAACGCTCGGCCATCACCTCGGAGTCGTAAGTCGCGGCACGTTGCCACGCATCCTGCAATTCTTCAGCACTTGTCACGATCGACATGCCGATGCTGGAGCCTTCGCGCACTGGCTTGACCACTACTTTTCCGAAGGCGTCCACCACTTCGCGCCAGTCGGTCTGCGCTGTCAGAAGGCGGAAGTCAGGCGTATTCAGGCCGAGTCTCTGCCAGACATATTTGCTGCGCACCTTGTCCATCGAAAGCGCTGAGGCAAGCACGCCACTGCCAGTGCACGGAATCTGCATGAATGCGAGCAGACCCTGCAGCGTGCCGTCCTCACCGCCGCGCCCATGCAGCACGTTGAAGACGCGCTCGATCTTCAGGCTTTGCAACTTGCCCACCAGATCTTCAGCGGCATCAATACCAACGGCGTCGACGCCCTCTTCCAGCAGTGCGGCCAATACTGCACTGCCACTTTTCAGGGACACTTCGCGCTCGGCAGAAGTGCCGCCCATGATGACGCCGACGCGTCCGAAACTCTGCATTGTCTCTGCTTTGCTGCTCATGATTTCAGGCCACACTCTTTCAGTTTCATTGCCCGCTGCGGGCACACGTCACGACAGGATCAAGCCCTGCATGCCCAGTTGTTTTGCCAGCAGACCCACGCTGCCCGCTCCCTGCGTGATGACGATGTCGCCATCACGCAACACTTCGGTCAGCACCGTGCGAATGTCTTCATCGTCCTGCACGAATACCGGGTCGATCTGTCCTCGTGCACGAATGCTGCGGCACAGACTGCGGGAGTCGGCGCCAGGGATTGCGTCTTCGCCGGCGGAGTACACCTCCAGCATCAGCAGCACATCCACATCCGAAAGCACTTTCACGAAGTCTTCGTAAAGATCCTTGGTGCGGGTGTAGCGGTGCGGCTGGTAGATCATGACGAGACGTGACTCCGGCCAGCCGTCGCGCAGCGCTGCAATCGTTGCTGCCACTTCGCGGGGATGATGTCCGTAATCGTCCAGCAACATCGCGCTGCCACCACGCACCGGGAAATGGCCCTGAATGTCGAAGCGCCGACCGACACCCTGAAACTTGCTGAGCCCCGCGCAGATATGTTCGTCGCTGATGCCTTCGTCGCTGGCAATCGCGACCGCCGCAGCCGCATTCAAGGCATTGTGCCTGCCAGGAATGCTGAGGTTGACCTTCAGGGTTTCTTCCCGCTCGGGCCGGGCAATCTCGAACTGGGTGTACTGGCGCTGTTGCGAAAGATTGAGGATGCGGTAGTCGGCATTCGCCGAGAATCCGTAAGTCAGCGTGGGTCGGGAAATCTGCGGCAGAATCTCCTCGACAACGGGATCATCGATGCACAGAACGGCCAGCCCGTAGAACGGCAGATTGTGCAGGAACTCCACGAAGTACTTCTTCAGTTTGTTGAAGTCGCCGCCATAGGTGCTCATGTGATCGGCGTCGATATTGGTCACCGCCGTCACCATGGGCTGCAGGTGCAGGAACGACGCATCACTCTCGTCGGCCTCTGCCACCAGATAGCGACTTTCACCGAGACGCGCGTTGGCGCCGGCACTGTTGAGAAGGCCACCAATCACGAAGGTCGGATCGAGCCCTGCCTCTGCAAAAATCGAAGCGACCAGACTGGTGGTCGTAGTCTTGCCGTGTGTTCCGGCAATGGCGATGCCGTGCCGGTAGCGCATCAACTCGGCCAGCATTTCCGCGCGCGGAATGATGGGACACCCCGCCTCGCGCGCCGCTGTCAATTCCGGATTGGCGGGATTGACAGCACTGGAGTAGACGACCACATCTGCAGCGGCGACATTCTCGGCGCGATGCCCGATGAACACCTGCGCACCCAGAGTGACAAGACGCTGAGTCACACCTGTGGCTTTCAAGTCCGATCCTGTAATGCGATAGCCCTGATTCAGCAGCACTTCGGCTATGCCGCACATGCCGGCACCGCCGATGCCGACGAAGTGAATCGTCTTGATGCGGCGCATCTCCGGAACTGTGTGCAGTCTTTGTGTCTGAGCGTGAGTCGTCATTGTGCTTTTGCCCTGCAGGCCTCCATGCATTGTTCAGTTACCAGATCGCAGGCCGCAGGCTGCGCAAGCGCACGAGCCCCGGTTGCCATTTCCAGCAATCTGTTGCGGTCTTGAGTGAATTCCCTGAGTAGCTGCGCCAGACCTTCTGCGCTCAGGTCGCGCTGCTGGATCAATACCGCAGCGCCGGAATTGCTGAGCCATTGCGCGTTGTGAGTCTGGTGATCATCAACGGCATGGGGGAAAGGAATGAA
>CAYWMC010000157.1:0-6024 GCA_964459345.1 uncultured Klebsiella sp.
CTACCGCAAGGACAGTTGCCTTGTGGCGCCGCCGCCCGCGGAGACCGTTGCCGCCGGGCATGACGTCGCCTGTTACGAGTGGCGGGAGCTGCGCGTGAATGCGGCGCCCGGCAGCGGTGGTGACAGCGCCAGCTTCAAACGTTGTGCCATAGGGAGTGCCGTGGCATGAGCGTGATTCCTCTGCACAATTCCTCGGTTCAGCCCCTCCTGCAGGTCCGCGACCTGAAGATGCACTTCCCGGTGAAGGAAGGCATCTTCATGCGCACGGGCAAGTTCAACAAGGCGGTGGACGGGGTGAGCTTCGACATCATGCCGGGGGAGACCCTGGGCCTGGTGGGGGAGTCCGGCTGCGGCAAGTCCACGCTGGGGCGCTGCATTGCGCGGCTGTATCAGCCAACGGCGGGACATATCCATTTCAACGGCACCGACCTGGTCACGCTCGGCCGCAAGGCGATGATGCCCTTCCGCCGCGACATCCAGATGATCTTTCAGGACCCGATGGAGTCGCTGAATTCCCGGCACACCGTAGGGGAAATTCTGGAAGAACCGTTCATCGTGCACAGCATTGGCGACAAGGCCTGGCGCCGCCAGCGCGTAGCCGAGCTGCTGGAACTGGTGGGCCTGCCCGCGCGTTCGGCCACCCGCTATCCCTTCGAGTTCTCCGGCGGTCAGCGTCAGCGCATCGGCATCGCCCGGGCCATCGCCCTGAACCCGAAACTGATCATCTGCGACGAACCGGTGTCGGCGCTGGACGTGTCCATCCAGAGTCAGATTCTGAATCTGCTGATCGACCTGCAGAAGGAATTCAATCTGTCCTATCTGTTCATCGCCCACGATCTGGCGGTGGTGAAACACATCTCGGACCGCATCGCCATCATGTACCTGGGCCACATCGTGGAGAGCGGGGAGGGCGAGAGCATCTACCGCACGGCCCGTCATCCGTATACACAGTCGCTGATTTCGGCGATTCCCGTGCCCGATCCGCACCACACGTCGCACCGCCAGATTCTGGTGGGCGATGTGCCTTCGCCCATCAATCCGCCCTCCGGCTGTGCGTTCCATACGCGCTGCCCGAAGGTGATGGATATCTGCAAGACCACCGCGCCGGCATTGACGCAGGACCATCAGCCCGTGTCCTGCCATCTGCATCCGGTGTAGATGCCTACAGCGTCCGAGCTCGTCAATTTCCTCACTTTTGCCCGATGTGGCTTCGATGTGACCTCGGTCACTCGCGGCCTCGTGGCGCTTGTTTATAGTTCGTTCAACTCAATTTGTGGGAAGTATTCCCACGAAATGAGTCATTCACAGAGAACACACTGGCAAAATTGGAGAGTACATCATGGAGTTTCTGAGCAAATCGGCAAAAGGAATCATGGCAGCATGGCTGCTGAGTGCGGCGGGCCTGGCACAGGCCCAGTATGGCGTGGTTGAGCAACTGGTGCTGAGCCCTGGCACCATCACCGACCGCAGTCTGGTGGAGGTGCAGGTGAAGGGCCTGCTGGGCAGTCCCTGCGAGATCATCGAGAGCAATGTGCTCATCGAAGGGGCGCGCATCATCGTCGACACTTCGATTCGCGGCAACCCGGTGGCCATCTGCGTGGCCGTCATCGTGCCGCTGGACTATACGGAAGTGATCGGGGCGCTGGCACCAGGCGCCTACACGGTCGAGGCGCGCATCAACGGCGTGGCATCCGGGCCGCAGGTGCCGCTCAACGTGGTGGCGGCTGCTCCGCAGTTTTCCCTGTCACCGCCCACCGGCACCTATACCGTCAATCAGCTGTTTGACTTCGCCATGATTCTGGAACGTGAAGGAAGTATCGTGTCAGGAAAGGCGACTCTGTCTGGCAAGAACAAGGGCAGTGCTGCGCGCACAGACATCTCGGCGGCGCTGACGCAATGTCTGCAGCAACACGCGCTTTCTGCAGGTGGCAAGGTGCTGCGCTGCCCGGGAATGGCAACTTTGGTGGGGGCGGGTAGCCATACACTGGATGTGAGTCTGACGCTGGACACGCTGGAAGTGGTGCGCGACACCGTCACCTGGACGGTGCTGCCGGTGGTGCCGTGATACAAGCAAGACGGCACGTTGAATCCGGGACGGGCACCTGAGAGCCGACTTGTCACCCTCCTGTCGTGCCAACCCGAAATCGACTTCGACCTGGCACAGCAGCTGATGCCAGTCAGTCCGGTGCAGCCTTGCGGACCGTGAGCCGCCTGGATGGCGGCGAGTCGAGCCCCCATGGATGGGTTCACGGCGTGTCCGCAAGGGTGTGCCGGACTGAATGGCTGACTTTCGAAGTGCCACTTCAGGAGTCAGTTCACCCCTGACCTTTCATTTTGTTGGGGCCTTTCAGCGCATCTTTTTCCATGTAGGCAATGATGGCCCCGGCAATGTCCTTGCCAGTGGCGCGCTCAATGCCTTCCAGTCCCGGTGAGGAATTGACTTCCAGCACCAGCGGGCCGTGGTTCGAGCGGATGATGTCCACGCCCGCTACATCCAGCCCCATCACCTGTGCTGCTTTCACAGCCAGCTTGCGCTCGTCCGGGCGCAGCCGCACTACAGAGGCCGTGCCCCCGCGATGCAGATTGGAGCGGAACTCGCCCGGGGCTGCCGTGCGCTGCATGGCCGCGATCACCTTGTCGCCAATCACGAAACAGCGAATGTCGGCGCCGCCGGATTCCTTGATGAATTCCTGCACCAGAAAGTCTGCTTCCAGCCCGCGGAAGGCATTGATCAGCGCTTCCGCCGCCTTGCTCGTTTCCGCCAGCACCACGCCGTTGCCGTGTGTACTCTCCATGATCTTCACCACCAGCGGGGCGCCGCCGACGGAGTCGATGAGATCGCTGGTGGCATCGGCAGAGTGGGCGTAGCTGGTAATGGGCTGGCCGATGCCTTTGCGGGCCAGCAACTGGTGCGCCCGCAGCTTGTCGCGGGAGCGGGTGATGGCGATGGATTCGTTCACGGAGTAGGTGCCGCACACTTCGAACTGGCGCAGCACTGCGCAGCCATAGCCCGTGACGCTGGCGCCGATGCGGGGGATCACGGCGTCGAATTCGAGGGCTTCCGGGGCAGGCGCGCCGGGCGACTTGTAGTAGACCACGGGGTTGTTGGCCGTGATGTTCATGTAGCACTTGAGCACATCGACCACACGCACTTCGTGGCCTCTTGCTCTTGCTGCCTCCACGAGTCTGCGGGTGGAGTAGAGTCTGCTGTTTCTGGACAGAACGCCGATTTTCATGCTGATTTATTCCTGGAGCGAGGGGCAAGTATTGCGGGTGGCAGCGGGCGCCTAAATTACCACAAGGCCCTGGCAAAAGAGATGACAAGTCTGAAAAAGAATGGGGCGCACAAGGTCGGCCCCACAGAATTTCGTCGCTCCTGCCGGTGAATCCCACTAGAATCCCGGCAGGCACTCCGACCCAGAACAACAACAGAACCAGGCGGCAGATCCATGCGTACGCAGCTCCAGCTCGGCCGATTGCAGATCCGCATTCATTGGGGCATCGCCCTGTGTGTGACGCTCACATTTGCCCTGTTGGTCAACCTGGGCTTCTGGCAGCTGGGGCGTGCCGAAGAAAAGCGCGCCCTGCAGCGCGAGATGCTGGCCCGACAGGAATTGCCGCCCATGCCCCTCGGGCAGGTGCAGCCGCGCAGCGGGTCGCTGAGCGAGGCGCAGGTTGCAGAAATCGAGAACCTGCGTGTGTCAGTCAGTGGTCGCTACTGGAATGAAGGCTCGTTTCTCGTGGCCTTCCAGTTCTTCAATGGCGCGCCTGGCTTCGAGCTGGTCACCCCGTTTCTGGTGGACGGCACGGAGGAAACGCTGCTGGTCAGCCGTGGCTGGATTGCCCCCGGTCCGGGCGACGACGGTATGCCGTTCATCGTGCCGGTGGAGGGAGAGCAGACCTTGACGGGACAACTGCATGTACCCGCGACGGTCGTTGGCACGACGCAGGTGGAAGGCGAGGCCTGGCCGCTGCGCCTGCGGCGGATGGACCTGACACGCGCGGCCGAGGTGCTCGACCGCTCCGTACTGCCCTGGGTGCTGCGCTTGTCTGCTGATGCGGCGGGAGTCCACGCGCGCCACTGGCCCGCCGTGACGGTCAGCACCCGCAGCAATATTCAGTATGCCCTGCAGTGGTTCGGCATGGCGCTGGTGGTGCTGGTGGTGACACTGGCGCTGAGTACCAATATTTTCACACTCTTGAGGAAGTCCGAATGATTCACGCAGTACCGAAACTCACTCTGGCATTTGCCGTTGCGCTGCTTGCAGCGGCCTGCAGCGACAACACTCCCCCTGCAGCGACCAGCGCCGCCTCCGCGCCAGCAGCCCAGCAAGGCACTGCGGCCTCTGGCTGCGAAGCCGCCGACATGGTGCTGCACAACACCACGATCTACACCTCCAACGAAGCGCAGTGGACTGCCGAAGCGGCTGCCGTGCTGGACGGCCGCATCGTGTTCGTGGGCAGCAATGCCGACGCGCAGCGCTACATGTGCGGCAGCGCCGAGATCCTCGACATGGCCGGCAATTATGTCTATGCCGGCTTCACCGACAGCCACCAGCACCTGGAAGGCGTCGGCCGGCGCACCAAGACGCTGAGCCTGTTCGGCATTCCCACGCTGCAGCAGACCGTGGCCCGCATCGAAGAGTGGGCAGCCACGATTCCGGAAGGCGACTGGATACAGGGGCGTGGCTGGATCGAGCGCGAGTGGACAGACGAGCAGCGTTTCCTGAACAAGGATGACGTGGACCGCTTCACGGCCAACAAGCCCTTGTACATGCCCCGTGCCGATGGCGTGTCAGCGCTGGTCAACTCAAAGGCGATGGAGCTGGCCGGCGTCTCGCGCGACACGCCAGACCCCGAGGGCGGCCGCTTCGAGCGCGACATCGACGGCAACCTGACCGGCTATGTGCTGGCCAATGCCATGAATGTCTTTACGGCGATTCTGCCGCCCGAGACCGACGAGTACCTGAAGGACAATCTGCTGCGCGGTCTGCAGAGCAATGCCGCCGTGGGCTGGACACAGACCCAGGACGCCGGCATGTCCTACCGCCTGGTGGACCTGATGAAGCAGATTCATGCCGAAGGGCAGATGGCCCACCGAGTCTACGCCGCCATCCCCGTGGAAGAAGCCAGCGAGATGCTGCGCCGTGGCCGTGAGAAGACAGACGACGACCTGTTCGATGTGCGTGGCATCAAGGTGTTCATCGACGGCACCCTGGGCTCGCGTGGCGCTGCCCTCATCGAGAACTACTCCGATGCCGATCACAACGGCTTCATGAACCGCACAACGAAGGAAGAACTTGTGCCGGTGCTGCACGCGTCGCTGCGCCAGGGCATCCAGATCGAGACTCACGTGATCGGTGACCGCGCGGTGCGCACGCTGCTGGACTGGTATGCCGAAGCCCGCGATGCCGTGCCCCGCAGCGAGTGGGCCAGTGAAGACCTGCGCTGGCGCATGGAACACGCCCAGATCATTCCCCCCAGCGATCAGCAGCGTTTCGTGGACCTGGGCGTACTGCCCTCCATGCAGCCCAGCCATGGCATCGGCGACCTGAATTTCGCTCCCGACCGCCTCGGCCCGGACCGTCTGGGCTATGCCTACCCGTGGCAGCAGCTGGTGGACCGTGGCCTGATGATTCTGGGCGGTTCGGATGCTCCGGTGGAAGTGGGCGACCCGCGCATCGAGTTCTATGCAGCGGTGGCCCGCAAGCGTCTGGATGGCACCGATGGCGAAGGCTGGCACCCGGAGTTGGCAGTGTCACGCGAGACAGCGCTGAAGATGTTCACGATCTGGCCGGCCCATGGGGCCTTCCAGGAAGCCATTCGCGGCTCGGTGGAAGTGGGCAAGTACGCCGATTTCACCATTTTCAACCGCGATTTCATGACGGTGCCGGTGGCGGACATTCTGACCGCCGAGAACCAGATGACCATCGTGGGGGGCGAGATCACCTACAGGCGCTGAGAGGCGGGCCTTGTGTGGGAGCGGGCCCTGTGTGGGAGCGGGCCCTGCCCGCGAACAGAGCT
>CAYWMC010000158.1:0-6013 GCA_964459345.1 uncultured Klebsiella sp.
GACTCGGGCAATGTGGACGGGGGGCTGGATGTGGACAGTTATCTCAAGGCTGCCTACCTGCAGAATGACCGGGAAGCCGTTGTCATGCTGCGGCGCTTCGCGCTGGAAGGCCTGCCCGGCACGGGCTCATGGCTCCAGTGACACGCCCAGCGCCAGCGCATAGCGCTGCTCATCGACGCGCTCGGGCGCCAGAACATTGTTGAGCAGACTGCTGACATCCTCCCGGATCATGGCCACCGCCGACATGCGGTAAGCGGGGGCAAAATCGGCCTGCATGACGCTTCCCCAGAGACTCAGCATGGCGGTGTCTATCTGCCGCACACGGTTGTCCTTCGCCCACTCTCCCGAAATCGCGGCGCCCAGTGCCGCCAGCTGGGCAGCCAGCGTGGCGCGTTGCTCAGGCGCCAGATCCACAAGCACGGATTCGGCAATGGCATTCCAGCCCAGGGCCATGTATTCGGACCCCTCATAGAATCGCACCACCCAGGCCAGATACTCCTGCTGCGACTGAAAGGCCTGGTTGGGAAGATCGGCGGCGTAAAGGCCAAGGAAGTGCCGCTGCGGTGGCAGGTCGGCAGGCCACACGTCGGAACTCTGGCGGGCAGCACAGGCACTCAGTGCGAGACAAAACAACAGGACTGTCAGAGCGCGCATGGAGACAACCAGCATCAGAGGGGGATGCCGGCATCATAGCAAACACCAACGCGACTGCCAGCCCTGTCAATGCGCCTCGATGATGCCAAGCCGGATTGCCTCCAGTGTCACTTCGGACCTGTTGGAGACTTCCAGCTTGCTGTAGATGCTCTTCACATAGCCCTTGATGGTGTCAGGCGACAGCCCCAGCGCCAGCGCCGCATCTTCGACACTGTAGCCCTTGCCGATCATGCAGATCACATCAATTTCGCGGGGCGTCAGCTGCGACTTTTCCAGCGCTGAGCCCTGGTTGTTGAAGTGTTCAATGAGGCGCTGTGATGATGCCGGTGAGATCGGGGGGCGCTTTTTCTTGATCCCCTTGAGATAGCTGACAATGCGCTCGCGATCCTGATCCTTGAGGATGTAGCCCTTGGCGCCGGCCTTCAATGCCGTGAACAGATTGCGGTCGTCGTCATAGATCGTGGCCACCACGATGTAGCAGGGAGTACTTTGCTGCGACAGTGTGCGGATCAGCTCCAGCCCGCTGCCATCCGGGAGTCCCAGATCGACAAGCGCAAGGTCAAAGTCACGATTCTGCAGTTGTGCGTGACCCGCGGAAAGATCCCCCGCCACGCTGATCGTCAGACCCGGAAATGCCGATTGCACACAGGAAATCAGCCACTCCCGGGTTTCCGGGTTGTCTTCGACAATCAGGGCCTGACCGTTTTCCAGTGGCAGCATGGGAGGCATATCCAGTTGATTCACCCGGGTAGCTGGCGTCTGCACAGGGACAGGCGTCAGGACCGGGGAGACTGTAGTAAAGCGCCCTGGCAATGTATACACCCGAAAAGGGGGCGCGGCCCGCTGCGACGGAGAGTTCTTGGCGTTCGGAAGGGCCTGGTCAATAATTGCGCTCTGTTTGCTCCTGGAGCCCGTCCATCCATGTCCCTCTGCACGCCTTCGCGCGCCCTGTCAGCGCTGCTGCTCTGGCTCTTGCTGCAATGTTCTGCACTGGCGCAGGAGCCGGTACTGCAGGTCATAGAGCATGTGGAATTCCTGTATTGGAACTCCACGCAGCCGCCGCCCTCGAATGTCGCCTGGCGACGCATGACGCTGCCATACAATACGCGGGAAGACACTGCCAGCTCCGCAGTAGACGACTTCGATTCCCCGTATGTGTGGTTTCGCTTCACGCTTGAGCAACCGCCAGCACCCGGCCGCTACAGCCTGTATTTCTGGCGCTTCAACATGGCGCTGGGCGTGTTCATGAACGGCGTGGAGATCGGCAGCACATCGACTCGCCAGGGGCGCACCACTCTTTCGTGGAATCACCCGCTGCTGGTGGATATCCAGCAGCCCGTGTGGAGGCCCGGCAGCAATGAAGTGCTGGTGCGACTCACGCGCAGTGGCTGGGGCGGCAACTTTGCGCCAGCGCTCTTCGGCGACAGTGCAAGCTTGCAAGACCTGTGGTCCGAACGCATGTTCCGGCAGGTGGAGATCAACGAGATTCTGCTGGCCTTCGGTCTTGGCTTGAGCTTTGTCAGTTTCGTGCTGTGGGCGATCCGGGCGCGGGACACTGTCTACCTCTGGTTCAGCGGCATGTGTCTGAGCTGGAGTGGCGTGACACTGCACATGGTGGCTCTGCACATCCCGATTCCTTACGAACACTGGCTGTCCGCCATTCACACAGCGATCGACCTGTCGATCTTCTGCATGTACGGCTTTATCGGCCGGCTGGTGGACGGGGTGAAGAAGCCCTCGCGGGAACGCCTGGTGGCTGCCTGGACCGCTGCTGCGGCCATCACGCACTTTGTCGTTCCACCAGAGTATTTCTGGGCGACTGCCTACTCTCTGCACTTGATCGGCACGGTGGCGCTGGCGCTGATCGTGTTCCGCGTTGCCATCATCGCACTGCGCGAACACCGCCTGCAGGCGATCATCATCAGCACGGCGATTCTGCTGCAGATCCTGCTTTTCTCGCACAATGTCTATCTGATGTTCTTCGCCAACAGCGCGCGCTGGGAGGGCAATATCTTCTACGCGCACTTCGGCATCCCCATGTTGTTCCTGATCTTCATCGGCACCCTGCTGATGCGTTTCACCAGCGCACTGAGCATGGCAGAGACACTGAATCGCGAGCTGGAAAGCAAAGTGGAATCGAGCCGCCTGCTGATCGAGCGCAGCTTTGCGGAACGCCGCGCGCTGGAGATGCGTCAGGCTGCCGAGCAGGAGCGACTGAAGATCTATCGCGACCTGCACGATGACGTGGGTTCCCGTCTGCTTTCCATCGTGCACGCCGATCGCGAAAGCAAACTGGGGCACATGGCGCGCCTTGCGCTCGAGAGTCTGCGTCAGGCTGTGTCCAAGGCGAACAATCCTGATCAGGCTCTGGCGGGTTTTCTGTCTGACATTCAGGAGGAAACCGAGCTGCGCCTGCGCGGTTCGGGCCACGATGTGCAGTGGACGCAGGCTGCCGAGATCCCCGCCCTCATCATTCCGTCTGCCCTGGCGTTCAATCTCAACCGCATTCTCAAGGAAGTCGTCAGCAACATCATTCGCCATGCCGCCGCAGAACATGTGGAAATCCAGAGCACGCTGCAGCCGCCCTCGTGGCAGATCGTGATTCAGGACAATGGCCGCGGCTTTGATCGTCATGACGTGCGGGGCAATGGCCTTCACAATATCGAATCGCGGGCAGCGGAAATTGGTGCGCAGGTGCGTTGGGAGGAAGCTCGCGGTGGCGGCACCCGCTTCACGGTGACTCTGCCGCTCAGCCTGCTTCAGGCTGCGCCCGATGCCGCTTGAACAGCTTTTCGCGCGTTACTAGATGTAACACTTTCCCACATTTTCGCGGTTGTCATGCTCTGGGAAAGGTGTTTGAATCCCCGCCCACATCAAGCCAGACCACCCTGATCGAGAGTCCCTTGCCACAAGCCGGACCATCGTGATTGACGAGATTGACCTGGATATGAAGGAACAGTTTCCACCCTGTCTGCACTGGCGCCTCGAGCGCGATGGCGACGACATTCTCTGGCTCTTCCTGGACCGTCAGGACGAGACCGTGAATGCATTGTCGGCAGCGGTGTTGCGCGAACTGGAATCCATCATCACGTATGCCGAACGGCAGCTTCCTGCTGGGCTGGCCATCCTGTCCGGCAAGACCACAGGCTTCGTGCTCGGGGCAGACATTCGCGAATTCAGTGGCTTCTCCGACGCGGCTCAGGTCACTGCGTCCATTCAGGAAGTGCATGCCATGTTCTCGCGCCTGGAAGCACTGCGCTGCCCGACGGTCGCGGCATTTGAAGGCTATTGCCTGGGTGGCGGCCTCGAGCTGGCGCTGAGTTGCGGATACCGGATTGCCCGCGACATTCCTGCCACCAGAATTGGTTTCCCGGAAGTACAGCTGGGCATTTTCCCGGGCTTCGGCGGCTCAGCCCGCTCCGTCAGTCGCATCGGGGGCATGAAGGCCATGGAACTGATGCTGTCTGCGCGTCAGCTCAATGCCCGGCAGGCGCGCGCGGCAGGGCTGGTGGACGAAGTCATTGGCCGCCATGAAGAACTCTACTGGGCAGCGCGCCGCGCCATCCTTGGTCGCCGCAGGAGCAGCTCACCCGGCCTGCTCGCGCGGGCCAGCAATCTCACCCCCCTGCGTCGCCTGCTGGCAAAGCAGATGCGCAAGCAGACTGCCGCCCGAGTCCGCGAAGAACATTATCCAGCGCCTTTTCGACTGATTGACACCTGGGAGCGCTTCGGCAACAACCGCTCCGCGATGATGCAGGCGGAGGCGCAGGCAGTAGGCCAGCTGATGGTCACGCCGCAGGCTGGTGGATTGCGGCGCGTCTTCGGCCTGATGGACAGGCTCAAGCGCGAAGGCCGTCAGAGTGATTTCCGCGCCCGCCGCGTGCATGTCATTGGCGCCGGAGTGATGGGGGGCGATATTGCGGCCTGGTGTGTGCTGCAGGGACTCGAGGTGACACTGCAAGACCGCGAAATGAAATTCATCGAGCCGGCACTCAAGCGCGCAGAGGCCCTGTTCCGCAAGAAGCGCCTGGAGCCAGCTGCCGTGAAGGCGGCCCTGGCACGGTTGCAGCCGGACATCGAAGGCGCGGGCGTCAGCAAGGCAGACGTCGTGATCGAAGTGATTGTCGAACGGCTCGATGCCAAGCAGGCTTTGCTTGCGCAGCTGGAACCACGCCTGCGCCCCGGCGCCATTCTTGCCACCAACACATCCTCCATTCCCCTGGAAGAAATTGCCACCGCATTGCAGAACCCCTCGCGCCTGATAGGTCTGCACTTCTTCAACCCCGTGGCCAAGATGCCCCTGGTAGAAGTTGTGCGTGGCGCGCAGAGCGACGAAGAGTCACTGCGACGCGGTGCGGCTTTCTGCGGCCAGATCAATCGCTACCCCCTGCCAGTCAAGAGCAGCCCCGGGTTCCTGGTCAATCGCGTGCTGGCGCCGTACATGCTGGAGGCAATGGTCATGCATGCAGAAGGAGTTCCGCTGGAAGCCATAGACGAGGCAGCGGAAGCGTTTGGCATGCCCATGGGCCCCGTTGAGCTGGCGGATACTGTCGGGCTGGACGTCTGTCTCATGGTGACGGGCACACTGAACGCTGGTTCCGAGGCGCCATCGTCGGCCATGCGAGCGGCTGAAAGCCTGCGTGCGCTGGTCAATGCTGGTCATCTTGGCCGCAAGTCCGGCAAGGGTTTCTACACCTGGTCCAATGACAAGGCCCAGAAACAGAAGGACAAGGCCGCAGGACAGGACCTTGCTGCCTTGAGCGCCCGCCTCATCAAGGTTTACACCGCCGAGTGCGAAGCGGCTCTGCGGGACGGAATCGTGGCCGATGCTGACCTGCTGGACGCCGGCATGATTTTCGGGACGGGCTTTGCGCCGTTCCGCGGCGGCCCCCTCCATTATCTGCAGCAATCCGGAGGAGCAGCCTGACATGAATACTCTGCGTCGCGTTGCCATCATTGGTGGAACCCGAATTCCTTTCTGCCGCTCCAATACCGCTTATTCCGAGCTGAGCAATCTGGACATGCTGGCCGACACGCTGCAAGCGCTCGTCGACCAGCACAATCTCGCTGGTCGCAAGATTGACGATGTCATCGCCGGCGCCGTCACCACGCATTCCCGGGACTGGAACCTGACACGGGAAGCGATTCTCAGCACAACCCTGTCCCCGAGAACGCCCGGCACCACCTTGCAGATGGCCTGCGGCACTTCTTTGCAAGCCGCGATGTTGCTGGCTGGCCGCATCGCCAGCGGGCAGATCGACTGCGCGATTGCGGCAGGCTCGGATACCACCAGCGATGTTCCACTGGTGTTTCAGAAACGCTTTGCCCGCCGCATGGTGAAGCTGAGTCAGGCGCGGGA
>CAYWMC010000159.1:0-5994 GCA_964459345.1 uncultured Klebsiella sp.
AACCGGCACTTCCGCCATCCATGGCGGTCGGACGGCGGCAGCCGAGCCCCCATGGATGGGTTCACGGCGTGTCCAGAACGACAGTCCCCCGCGCTCAGGGCGTGTTCAAGCCACTACCGCTCCACCGTATAAGTGATATCCAGACTCTGCGTACTCCCCGACTTCGCCTCCAGCTTCACCCTCTCCGACAAGGTGTAATCCACCGCCAGTGTCGATTCCGTCTCGAACAGCCCGATGCCGTACTGGATGAAGATGCGCGGCGTCAGGTACTTGCCAAGCGTCAGGCTGCTGTTGGCCACATCCCCCGTGCTGGTGATTGCCAGGGTGTCCAGACCCAGCTGGTTGCGCACCTGATTGGTCAGATTCTGCCCCTGGTTGATGCCCAGTGTGGTGATGGCGCCCACCAGCGCATTGCTGTCCTGACTGCCCATTTCCGCCAGCGGCCGCCCTGTCAGCATCACAGCGATGATGTCGCCATCGGGCAATGTCGGGGTGGAGAACAGCTGGCTGCGGATATTGCGCAGCGTGCCGTTCATCTGCACGCCCACCTTCACGTCTTCCGTCTCGCGGGTGGCGCGGATGTCCAGTGCCGGGTTGTCGTAGCTGCCAAAGAACAGCAGTTTGCCGTGTTCGATGTTCAGTGTGCGGCCGTAGGTCTGGTAACTGCCCTGCGTTACCGTCAGCTCGCCATAGGTCAGTGGGGCGCCCGTGGCGCGCTGCGTGATCTCCAGAGTGCCGCTCAGGTCGGTGTCCAGGCCCCAGCCGGCAAAGTGCACGTCTTCGCCCAGCTGCACCGAAATCTGTGCCGTCAGCGGCAGGCCGTCGAGTGAGTTGAGGCGGGTCTCGGCGGCGTTGCGCACGTCGGGCCCATCGGTGGGCTGGACAACGAGCACCGTGTCTGCCGACACGTCGACGGCGGACTCGGGCAGGGTCGTGATCTGCACATCCAGCAGTGGCAGCGCCAGCGTGCCGGCAATGTCCACGCCCTGTGCACTGGCGACCACCGTCAGGTCGGGCGAAATGGCCATGCGCAGCTCGGGGCGCTCCACCAGGGTGACGTTTTCGCCCTGCAAGGTCAGGCGCAGCTGGCGCGACTCGCTCAGTGGGTTGTCGATGTTCGAGAAGAACGTCAGGGTGCCAGTGCCGGAAGTGGCCTGGCCCTCGATGGCCAGACGCTCGCTGTTGTCGCTGAGCAGTGTGGCGCTAAGGGCCTGCAGCTGCAGGCCGAGGGCAGGCACCTCCAGGGCGCCGTCCAGCAGGGTCAGGGTGCCGCCCAGCTGTGGGTCGTCCAGGGTGCCGCCAAGGGTGGCGAGTCCGGAAAGCCGGCCTTCCACCTGAGTCAGTGCGGGCACCAGGGCTTCCACCCACTGCAGCGCGTCGAACTGCAGGTCCACCCTGCCATCCAGCGCGCCGTCCGGTGCCACACTCAGACGGGTGCGGGCAGTGCCCTGCAGTCCGGCGCCAGGGCCTGCGGGCTGGGCAAATTCCAGAACACTGCTGGCCGACCATGCCAGCGACTCGCGCCGCGCATCCACTGTTGCGGTGCGCAGCTCGAAGCGGCGCAGTGCTGCAGTTGTGTCCGCGCCCTCATTGCCGGTGGCGGCCGCTGACACGATCTCCAGAGCCCCCTCGTCGATGTTCAGGGCGACGACGAGCGCCAGATCCTCCAATGCCGCGCCCGCTTGCCCCGTGACCTGCACGGAGGCGTTGAGGCGTCCGCTGACCTGGCTGCTGGCAGGCAGGGCGGGGAGCCAGCGCGGGCCGGCGTCGTCAGGGCTGGCATTGAAACGCTGCAGGTCGAACGCGCGCAGTGTGGCATTGGCCTGCAGTGTGCCGGAGTTCCCCTGTGCCGCGTCCATGCACAAGGTGCTGAGTGCCTGCTCCCAGCATTGCGCCCCCAGTGTGAACTCGCTCGCTGACCAGGCAATGGCGGTGGGCTGCACCAGGCGCCACAGGCCGAGCTCGCTGTCCAGGCTGCCGCGCTCGAGTGTGCCCTGCCAGCGCAAGGTCTCGTCGGCGGCCAGACCGTCGAGAGCCCCAGACAATGCAATGTCGGCCTGCAGGTCGGGACTGTCCAGCAGCAGGGTCAGCCGGTGCGAGTCTGCAAGGCCCTCGCCGCGCAGCATCAGGCTGCTGGCGGTGAAGGCCCCGGACTGCAAGGCGCTGGCGTTCAGGACGAGCGAGTTGCTGCCATTGCTGTAGCGGCCCTCGCCCTGCAGCTGCGCAATGCGCGTCTCGCCCAGGCGCAGTGCGGCGCCGCTGGCGCTGAGGGTCAGCTGGGGGGCAGCGGGCGTACCGGCGATTTCGGCGCTGGCGTTGAGGCTGCCGTCCAGAAGGGGCGAAAGTGCGCGCAGTTGCGGGGCCTCCACCGAGGCCCGCAGCGCCAGGGCATCAGCCCATTGGCCATCCAGCTGCAGGCTGTTGGGGCCACTGCGCAGGCGCAGGGCGTTGAGGCTCAGTCCGGCGTCCGAATAGGACAAGGCCCCGCTGCCGCTCAGTGGATAGTCATTGAGACTGCCCTCCAGTGAATCGATCACCAGGTCCGCGGCCAGGGCGTCGTCTTGCAGGGCCAGGATGACATTGCCTGTGCTGGACAGTTCCCCGGGCAGCACGCCTTCGGGCAGCAATGCCGCATAGCGACTGGCGTCCGTCTCCCGCAGGGTATAGGTGAGGGCGGCGCGCAGGCCGTCGCTCCACGCCAGTTCACCAGTGGTGCTGAGACTGCCGCTGGCCGTGCTGGCGCTGAGCTGGTCAATCTGCAGCGTGGTGCCTGTCAGCAGGGCATTCCAGCGCAGCGCCAGGTCGTTTACCACCACCGCTCCCTCGCTGTTGAGCACCAGCAGTGCGCCGAGCCCGCTGAGCTGCAAGTCATTCAGTCAGCCATTGGTGCTGATCTCGGCATCGCGGATCTGCAGGCTGAGCGCACTGCCAGGCAGCAGCGCAGCCAGCGACTGACCGCTGAGCGTATGCGTCAGCCCCATGCGCTGGCCGGTGCCGCCTTGCAGCAGGTTCAGCACCACACTGCCCTGGGTGTCGACCTGCAGTGGGCTGTGCAGCTGGTGGCTGAGCCCGAGCGTGGCGAGATTGCCGCTCAGCGCCAGGCTGCCAGCCGGCGCCGCGAGCCCGTTGCCCAGGTCCATGGCGTATTGCCAGTCGAGTGCGCTGCGCAAGCTGATATTGCCGCTCAGATCGGCCTGCAGGGAGCCATTCAACTGCAGCGGCGCGGCCTGCAATTGCAGGTCCGCAATGCTGAGCTGCGTGCCGTCCAGACTGGCAGAGAGCGCCAGCTGCTCGATCTGCTGCACCTGGCCATTCACGGCAAGCGTAGCCTGCTCGAGTGTGAATGCCTGCAGGCGCAAGGCCATGGGCAAAGGCAGCACGGATGCGAAGGGATCTGCGCCGGGGGGCGCGGCGGCAGGGCCGGTGGCGCTGGTCCAGTCAACCCGCAGTCCCCGCAGCTGCAGGCTGTCCAGCACGAAGGTGCCGCTCAGCAGGCTGAAGGGGTTCCAGCGGGCTTCGAGGCTCGCGACATGAATGGTGTTGCCGTCCAGCTGCAGCTGCAGATCACTGGCCTGCATGCCCCGCAGCAGCGTCCCGGCGCTGCTGCCGACGCGAACGTCCAGGCCGGTTTCACCCGCCAGCGCCCACGCGCGCGCCACTGCCCAGCGACTGCCGGCGCCCGTGCTGACCAGGGCTGCCAGCGTGCCCAGTGCGAGCAGCACCAGCATCGCCAGTGTGGCAAGTGTCCACAGGCTGCGGCGCAGAAGCGGGTTCACAAGTCAGGCCCCATGGTGATGTGCAGGCGGAAACTGCCGTCATCCAGCCCCTTGGCAATGTCGGCGCGAATCGGCCCGATGGGCGACATCCAGCGCAGGCCCAGGCCGGCGCTCTTGTACAGGCTGAAGTCCTGCAGGTCTGTAAAGGAATTGCCCGCGTCCATGAACACGGCCATCTTCCAGTTGGGGCGCACGGTGAAATCGTATTCAGCGCTGCCAGTGAGCAGATGCTTGCCGCCGATGACCTCCCCCAGCTCATTGAGCGCACCCAGGCTGCCGAACTGATAGCCGCGCACACTTTGATCGCCGCCGGTGAAGTAGCGGATGGACACCGGCAGCTCGCTGAGCCCGTCCACGAAGGTGGTGGCGGCCTCCATGCGCACCAGCGCGCGGCCGGGCCCGATGCTGTGCACGAACTTGCCGCTGGCATACAGCTGCAGGAAGCTGAGGTCGGAGACAAACGCGTTCGAGGCACCGCTCACCTGGGTGAACAGGCGCCAGCCCCGGGTCGGAAAGATCGGGTCGTCGGCCGCCGTCTTGGTCCAGTTGATCCCCGTGATGGTCAGATTGCTGCTCTCATGGCCGTCCACTGCCACGGTATTCAGGGCGGAATTCTCGCGCTGGAAGTTGCTGAAGATGTTCTGCAGCCACTCGTCTCCCAACAGCGGAATATCGATGGTGGAGCGGTAGCTCACTCCCAGCTTGTAGGTGTCGATGCTGTAGGTGTCGTTGTCCTGGCCCACATAGCCCAGGGACACGCTCAGGCTCTCGGTGGCGGGGTCGGCCATGGGAATGATGTGGCTGATGTTGGCGCGATTCTCCATGGTGGAGAGCGAGATGTCGCCGTTCTGGCGATGCCCGGAGCGGTTGAAGTAGCGGTCTTCATAATTGACCGTCATGCGCGGCCCGTTGTCAGTGGTGACACCCAGGCCCGCCGTCCACGAGCGGCGCGGCCGCACCTGCAGCGTGATGTTCACGGGCACTTCAGACACTGTAGCCGTAGGCGAGGTCTGTGCTGCCGTGAGCTGCGGCGTCACCGCCACATCCCGGAAGTACTGGCTGTTGTTGAGGCTCTCGCGCAGCTCCACCAGCGCCTCGGTGGAATAGGGCGAACCGCTGGCGAAGGGCACGAAGCGGGAGATGAAGCGGTCGGACAGCTCGCTGATCGGGGTGATGTTGATGGTGCCGAAGGCGAAGCGGGGCCCCGGGTCGAAGTCGATATGCACGTCCGCGCGATTGCGCGCCAGGTCGATAGCCAGCTCGGAGCGGGAAAAGCGCGCGCTGAAATAGCCGTTCTCGACGGCCAGCGCGCTCAGGGCCGACTTCAGATTCTCATAGGTGCGGTGATTCAGGGGCGCGCCGCTGACGACAGGAGAACTTGCCAGCAGCGCTTCGAAGGGCGCACTCTCCTGTGGCTGGGCACCGGCGAAGCGCACGGCGATATCCCCGAACAACACCGGTTCGCCAGGCACGACATCGATCTGCAGCGTCCAGCAGGTGTCATTGCGCCCGAAGCGCAGTTGCTGAGTGAGCCGATAGAAGCCCAGCCCCTGTGCCGCGCGTTCGACTTCGCGCCGCACCTGTGCCCGCCGCCCTTCGAGGCTGAACAGATCAGCGTCGCAACGCTCGCCGTCGATGCTGAGCAGGGACCGGATGTTGGCTTCCAGCGGGGCGCTGGCACCGGAGATGCTGATCAAGGGCGCCGGCCCGGCGTCCTGCCCAAGGGCAGAGCCCGCCATGGCAAGCAGGGTCAGCAGTAACAGAAAGCGTGAATTCATGGACCTCGTCATGGCAACTCGCAATGGAATGAGGCGATTATGGCACCCCGTTTGCGCCGGGGTATACTGCGAAACCCACACAGCAGGCAGATTGCGGCCTGCAGGCTACCGGATGTCCCCGTCATGGCAACAAGACCAGAGAATGCCGAGAGTTCCGTGCACGCGTCCCTGACTGTCGATGGCGGGCCCACACGTCTGGAACACGATACCCTCGGTGCCATCCCGGTGCCTGCCGCGGCGCTGTGGGGAGCACAGACGCAGCGCTCCCTGCAGCACTTCCGCATCGGCCATGACCGCTTCAACGCGCGCTTCATCCAGGCGTTCGCGCTGGTCAAGAAGGCTGCCGCGCTGAGCAATCTTGCGCTGGGGGCACTGGACGACACCCGCAGTGCATTGATCGTGCAGGTGTGCGACGAGATTCTTGCCGGGCAGCACGCCGA
>CAYWMC010000160.1:0-5992 GCA_964459345.1 uncultured Klebsiella sp.
TGCAGCACGGCACCGGCTTCCTCGCTGAACAGCGCCCGCACGGCGTCCTGGGCGTTGCTCAGCAGCTCGTCCATCTGCACGTCCACGCCGCAATGTCCGGCGAAGGCCATCTCCGCCAGGGTGGCGAACAGGCCCCCATCCGAGCGGTCGTGATAGGCCAGCAGCAGGCCGGCGCTGTTGAGCTGCTGGATCAGCGCGAAGAAGTTCTTCAGGTCGGCGGCGTTGTCCACATCCGGGGCCACGGCGCCAATCTCTCTGTACACCTGCGCCAGCGCCGAGCCGCCCATGCGGTTGCGGCCGTGGCCCAGGTCGATCAGCAGCAGGTCGGTGTCGCCGGCGTCCACGCGCAGCTGCGGCGTGACAGTGCGGCGGATGTCCTGCACGGGCGCGAAGGCCGAGATGATGAGGGACAGCGGCGCGGTGTTGCTGCGGCGCGTGTCGCCGTCCTGCCAGACAGTGCGCATGGACATCGAGTCCTTGCCCACCGGCACGCAGATACCCAGTGCCGGGCAGAATTCCATGCCCACGGCCTTGACGGCGGCATACAGTTTCGCGTCCTCGCCCGGGTGACCCGCGGCCACCATCCAGTTGGCGGACAGCTTGATGTCGGCAATATCGGCAATCGCCGCGCTGGCGATGTTGGTGACAGCCTCGGCAATGGCCATGCGGGCCGATGCCGGCGCATCCAGCAGCGCGATGGGGGTGCGCTCGCCCATGGCCATGGCTTCCCCGCGATAGCTGTCAAAGGCGGCGGCTGTCACGGCGGCATCGGCCACCGGGACCTGCCAGGGGCCAACCATCTGGTCACGACTGACCAGCCCGGTAATCGAGCGGTCGCCAATGGTGATGAGGAAATTCTTGCTTGCCACTGTGGGCAGGCTGAGCACCCGGGTGATTGCCTCGTCCAGCGCGATCTCGCCAGTGTCCAGATCAATGGGGCGGCTTTGCAGCGAGCGCACGTCGCGGTGCATGCGGGGCGGTTTGCCGAACAACACCGACATGGGCAGGTCGATGGGCATGTTGTTGAAATGCGTGTCGAACAGCTGGATGGCATCTTCCTTCGTCGTCTCGCCCACGACAGCGAACGGGCAGCGCTCACGGGCACACAGCGCCTTGAACAGCGCCAGATCCTGCGGACTCACCGCCAGCACATAGCGTTCCTGGGCTTCGTTGCACCAGATCTCCAGTGGCGACATCTGAGGTTCGGCATTGAGGATGTCCCGCAGCGAGAAGCGCCCGCCCCGGCCGCCGTCCTTCACCAGTTCCGGCAGTGCATTGGACAGCCCGCCTGCGCCGACATCGTGAATGAACAGAATGGGGTTGCGCTCGCCCAGCTGCCAGCACTGGTCGATGACTTCCTGACAGCGGCGCTCCATCTCGGGGTTGTCGCGCTGTACCGAGGCGAAATCAAGGTCGGCATTGCTGCTGCCGGAGGTCATGGACGATGCCGCCCCGCCCCCCAGTCCGATCAGCATGGCCGGGCCACCGAGCACGATCAGGCGCGCGCCAACGGGAATCTCACCCTTCTCAACGTGGGGTTCGCGGATGTTGCCGATGCCGCCCGCGATCATGATGGGCTTGTGATAGCCGCGCACTTCCGGACCATTGCCGGTGTCCACGGTCTCTTCAAAGGTGCGGAAGTAACCACACAGATTGGGACGGCCGAACTCGTTGTTGAACGCGGCGGCACCGATCGGGCCCTCGATCATGATGTCCAGCGCCGAGGCGATGTGGGCGGGACGCCCGAAGTCTTCTTCCTCCCAGGGCTGCGGCAGTGTCGGCAGGCGCAGGTTGGAGACACTGAACCCGGCCAGGCCGGCCTTGGGCTTGGAACCCCGGCCCGTGGCCCCTTCGTCGCGGATCTCGCCGCCACTGCCCGTGGCTGCGCCCGGATGCGGGGCGATGGCCGTCGGGTGATTGTGGGTTTCCACCTTCATCAGAATATGGATGGGCTCTTCGTGGTAACCGTACTGCTTGCTGGCCGGGTCCGGGAAGAACCGACCTGCCACACTGCCTGTCATGACGGCTGCGTTGTCCTTGTAAGCTGACAACACATTGTCCGGCGACACCGCATGGGTGTTGCGGATCATGCCGAACAGGGAATGGCTCTGCTCCTGCCCATCCACCGTCCAGCTGGCGTTGAAGATCTTGTGGCGGCAGTGCTCGGAATTGGCCTGCGCGAACATCATCAGTTCGATGTCGTTCGGGTTGCGGTTCAGGTGATTGAAGCTCTCGTACAGGTACTCGATCTCATCGACAGCCAGCGCCAGGCCCATGGTGGTGTTGGCCTGAGTCAGGGCGTCGATGCCGCGGCCGAGGATGTCCACGCTCTGCAGCGGCCGGGGGTCGGCGCGCTCGAAAAGCTGCGCGGCAGCCGCGTAATCGGGCAGTACGGCCTGGGTCATGCGGTCGTGCAGGAAACCGTCCAGCACCAGCAGGTCAGCGTCGTTCAGAGGCGCAGTGACTTCCACCTGGAAGGCGATGCCGCGCTCTATGCGGCGCACCGTGGCCAGCCCGCAGTTCTGCACGATGTCGGTGGCCTTGCTGGACCAGGGAGAGATTGTGCCGGGACGCGGCACCACGACTCGCAGCAGCGCGTCGGGCGCCAGAGTCTGCACCTGCGCCTGGGCTGCAGTGCCGTAATCCAGCAGCGCATCCAGCACCTGCTGTTCCTGCGCGCTGAGCGCGGGGCTGTCGGCAAAGTGGACGAAGCGTGCATTCAGGGCACGAACGGCGGGGAGTCGAGTCTGAATGGAGGCAAGCAGTTTGGCATTCCGGAAAGCGGAAAGTGCCGACACACCGGGCAGAAACAGCATCGTGAGCAAGGGCCTTGAGTAGGATTGAGAGCGGGTTCAACAGGCCGGCAATGATACGCGAACGGCGCTCGAAAAGTCAGACAAATTTGCCTGCAGGTGCCTACTGCGCGGGCTTGTAGCGCCCTTCCTCGCGGCTGAGAACTACGCGGCCACGGTCATCTTCGACCCAGAAATCCACATGTACCAGCGAGCCGATGTCGCCCGGATTACCGTTGAACACCGGTTCGGCCTTCACGGCATACTGCCTGCCGGCCTCGACATTGAAGCGCAGCGTGCGGCTGATGGCCTCGCGGGAAGAGGCGTAACTCACCAGAGCAGGCGCCAGACCGATACGCGCGCCCATGTCCCACGAGTAATACACTTCCAGCTCGCGCTCGCCCGGCATCATCTGCACTTCGCCCCAGGCGCGGCTGTTCTCGATGATGTGATCATCCACACGCTGGACGCGCACGGCATCCACGTAGCTGTTCAGGAAATCCTTGCGATAGAAGAAGTCCCCGCGCACCAGCGCCAGGGCAGTGGCCGGACGCTCGTCGCCACGATAGGCCTTGTAGGGAAGCTGAGCGGAGGAACAGGCCAGCAGTGCCAGCAACAGCGGCAACAGCAGCAGGCGGCGCGATCCAGAAGCGAATGATAGTCGGCAAGGTGTTGTCATTGGTCTTGTTTTTGGCCCTGATCCGAGTGAGATGCCGCCCAACGGTACTGTGATTGCCGGGCAAACTCAAGCCTCGGGCAATGCTGGTTTCTTGTCGCGACGCTCTTTGAAGAAATCGCGCATCAATGCACCGCATTCCTCTGCCAGCACGCCGCCCTGGTACTGCAAGAAGTGATTGAACTCTCCTGTGTCCAATAAACGCCGCTGACTGACCAGCGCCCCGAAGCGCGGCTCGGGCGCCCCGAACACCACTCTGGCAACACGCGCATGGATCATGGCGCCAACGCACATGGTGCAGGGTTCGATGGTGACAAAGAGTGTGCTGCCGGGCAGGCGGTAGTTCTGCTGCTGGCGGGCCGCCATGCGCAGGGCCACGATCTCGGCATGCGCTGTCGGATCATGGGACGCAATGGGATGATTGAAGCCGGCGCCGAGCAGGTCGCCGCTGGCGGACACCAGCACGGCGCCGACCGGAACTTCGCCATGCAAGGCGGCTTCCTGTGCCAGCGCCAGCGCCTGCTGCATCCATCGTACGTCGCTCTCCACTATCACCGCCTCACTCTGCATTTTCATCCAGAGCTGCATTCTTCACGTTCGCGGCGGGAATGCAAAGCGGTAAAGAGCGGATTTTGGGTGCGACCTGGAGAGCGTAACGGGGGAATTTGATAGTGCGGTGACTGCGAAGTGGCAATTTCTTGACCACTTCGCGTCAGATTGAGTGGTCTTTTATTACAGGGCGCTGCCGCCCGCCTTCACCTTGAGCACCTGCCCGATCTGCAGAGCGGCGCCATTGAGGCGGTTCTCGGAACTCAGTGCATCCACGGTGGTGCCGTATTGCCTGGCGATGCGCCACAAGGTATCGCCGCGCTTCACGCGGTGTGTGACTTCGCTGACGGCAGCCACTTGCGCATTGGCCGACTGACTGACCCGGCTGACCACGGCGCTGTTGCTGGCTGGCACGGCGAGTTTCTGGCCGATCTGCAGAATGTCATTGCGCAGGCCATTGGTGGATTTCAACTGTGCCACGCTGGCGCCAGTGATGGACGCGATGCGTGACAGGGTGTCGCCACGACGGACGACGTATTCGCTGCCAGTGCCTGTGCCCGGAGTGGCTTCGGCAAACTGACGATAGGGCTCGGGATACACGGCCACATGGTAATGGGGCGGGTTGCGCTCACGGGTCACGTCGAGCACTTCAGCGGATTCGAGAGACAGCAGCTGGCGTTCCAGCCAGGAACGGCACTTGCCCGCCGGCGGAATGCGCAGATCGACGGCCATGCCGGTCGGATGCACGGAGTCGTCTGCCGCGTTGCCGGGCTGACGGTCCAGAGGACGGGTCAGGCTGGTAACGGTCAGTTTCTCGCCACAGGCGGCGACATACTGGGCACTGAGTTGTTCGATGAAGAGTTTGACGGGGGCTTTGGCGTAGGGGAAAGAGACGTTGTGCAATTCGAAGTGCCGCGTGGGCTGCACCTTGAGCAGATCACCCTGCTCTACCAGCTTGTTCACCGTCGATGCTGTCTTGGCGAACACGTAACCGTGGGATACGGCGACCTGGTATTGGCGCTCCATCGAGGAGCGGGAACCCGTCAGGGTCTGTGCACCAGCCTGACCCGCCATGGTGGCGAGGGCTGCCGTCAGTAAAGCCACGGTCAATTTATGCATATCGGCCATCCAGAAAACTGTTTTTCTTACGCAACATCAGGGAATTCGGCAGGCCTGCCCCCTGTGTCACACACGGTTTTTGTGCAATTGGGCCGGATTCTAGTGACCGCTGCAGAAACTTGTCAAGGATTCCTTCATATGTTCTTGTTTTTAGTGCAAAACAGCTAGTGAAGGTGCTCGTTCGCTGCGCTTGCGGTAACAGCGAGCAGAGAAATGCAGGAATATGGCCTCTTGTCACCAAGTGACATCTTGACATTCAGTGACACTCCGCTCAGTCTTTGCGCCCACCCACACGACCACTCGCGACAAATCGCAATGACGGCAAAAATCTCGAACCTGCGTGAACAGTTCAAAACCAATACCCGCCAGGAATTGACACGTGTGGGTCTCCAGCTGTTCCTGCAGCAGGGCTTTGCCAATACCACCATCGACCAGATTGTGGCGCCGCTGGGCATCTCGAAAAGGACGTTCTTCCGGTATTTCGACACAAAGGAAGACCTGGTGTTCGAGTGGCAGAAGGAGATGGCGCCAGCACTGGTGGAGGGACTGCAACACAGACCCGGGCACGAATCCCCATTCACGGCTGTCAGCCAGACACTGTTCTCGCTGGCCGAGCGCACCAACGAGAACCCCGGGCTGGCGTTTGCGCTGATGCGCCTGCTGAAGGAAACGCCTGCCCTGGCGGGCAGGGAAATGGAGCGACGCACGGAGTGGGAACAGGTGCTGACTGCCGCTCTCATGGACCGGGCGGGCCAGGCGGTCATGCCCCGCCTCAAGGCCAGGATCATTGTCGGAACGGCCATGACCGCCTGGATTGCGGCCCTCGACGAATGGTACCTCGACGGAGGCAAGGCAG
>CAYWMC010000161.1:0-1584 GCA_964459345.1 uncultured Klebsiella sp.
GTGGTGCTGGATGACCGTCCCGCCGTCGCGAGCGCGCCGGCAGCCGATGCCGCCGCCGATGCCGCCGCAGAGCCCGTGGCAGTGCAGTCCCAGGCCTGGACACCGGAAGAGCTCGAACGCATCACCGCACTGGTGCGCGACGTGGTGGGCTTTGACGCCAGCCGCGGCGACAGCGTCACCGTGATTCACAACCCCTTCGCGCCGCTGGTGGTCGAGGAAGTCGCCTCACAGCCTTTCTATCAGCAGGACTGGCTGCTCAGTGGTCTGCGTCAGCTGTTCGGCGTGGCGCTGGTGATCGGTCTGGTGTTCGGCGTGCTGCGGCCGGTGCTGCGCAATCTGGCCGGCTCCAACGGCCCTGGCAAGGATCTGGCCATCGCGGCCGCCACCGGCGAGTACGCCGATCTGGATATCAATGAAAAAGTCACACTCTCTGGTGGTGAAGACATGTTGCTCAGCGGTCCCACGGACGGCTACGAGCGCCAGCTCAATGCCATCAAGAGTCTGATCGCCCAGGACCCGGGTCGGGTCGCCCAAGTAGTCAAGCAATGGATAAGTGAAGATGCCTGAAGATAATGGTTTGGCCCGCCAGGGCATGGTGAAGAACATGGCACCTGTGGAGCGCGCCGCCGTGCTGCTCATGAGCATGGGCGAGAAAGACGCCGCCGAAGTGCTCAAGCAGATGGGGCCGAAGGAAGTGCAGCGCGTGGGCATGGCCATGTCCAGCCTGAAGGGCATCAGTCAGGAGAGCGTGGAACACGTGCTCTCGCAGTTCATCAACGAGTGCAACTCGCAGTCCAGTCTGGGCGTGGGCACCGAGAGCTACATCAAGAACATGCTGGTCGAGGCGCTGGGCGAGAACCGCGCGCGCGGCCTGATGGACCGCATCGTCACCGGTGGCGATGTGGGAATACACAGTCTGAAATGGATGGACGCGCGCTCGGTCGCCGACGCCATCCGCAACGAACATCCGCAGATCAAGGCCGTGGTGCTCACGAATCTGGAGCCCGATCAGTCCGCCAGCGTGCTGGCGCAGCTGCCCGAAGGCGATCGCCTGGAAGTGCTGATGCGGGTAGCCACACTGGAAAGTGTGCAACCCGATGCCTTGAAGGAACTCAATGTGGTGCTGGAGAAGCAGTTCTCCGGCAAGGCCGCGAAGCAGAGCACCAGCATCAGCGGCACCAAGATTGCCGCCGACATCATGAACAGCCTGGACAAGACCATCGGCGCCGAGCTGATGGAGGCGATGAAGAATTCCGACGAGGCGCTCAGCACGCGCATTCAGGACCTGATGTTCGTGTTCGACAATCTGCGGGAAGTGGACGATCGCGGCATCCAGGCGCTGCTGCGGGAAGTCAATTCCGAGATTCTCATCACGGCCCTCAAGGGCGCCGACGATTATCTCAAGGAGAAGATCTTCTCCAACATGTCCAAACGTGCCGCCGAACTGCTGCGCGACGACCTCGAGGCCAAGGGCCCGGTGCGCGTCAGCGAAGTGGAAGTGGCACAGAAGGAAATTCTGGGCATCGCGCGCCGCATGGCCGATTCCGGCGAGATTCAGCTGGGCGGTGGCGGCGACGACATGAT
>CAYWMC010000161.1:1684-5957 GCA_964459345.1 uncultured Klebsiella sp.
GTGGAAAGACATCCATTCGACGGTTCAACACGCATCACGGGCAAGGACCTGGACGCTGCCAGCGTGCACGCCTGGCTGCCGCCCCTGATCGACAAGGCCGGCCATCTGGTGCAGGCCCTGCCACGGGACGAGCGTCGCGGTCCGCCGCCGGCGCCCAAGACCCATGCCGAAAAAGTGGACGAAGGCTATCAGGAAGGGTTTCAGAAGGGCCGTATCGAAGGCATTGCCGAAGGCCGCCGCGAGGGCATGGAACAAGGCCAGCGCGAGGGTCACGAGAAGGGGCTGCAGCAGGGCCTGGCCAAAGGACAGCGTGAGTTCGACGAGCGCTTTGCCCGCCTGGACGAGCTGATGAAACACGTCGCCCACGCCATCAATGAACAGGACTACACCCTGGAGCAGGCGCTGCTGAATCTGGTGATCGCCGTGGCGCGCCCCGTCATTGGCCGCGAACTGACGCTGGATTCCCGGCATATCCTCGGTGTGGTGCGGCAGGCGCTTGCCGCCTTGCCGCCCAGCCGCGACAACGTCCGCATCTTCGTGAACCCTGCCGACGTGGCCATGCTCAACGAAGCAAAAGAGCGCACGGGCGATGCCTGGCGCGTGCTGTCCGACGAGCAGCTGGCCAAGGGCGGCTGCCGCATTGAAACCGAACAGAGTCTGGTGGACTACACCGTCGAGCGCCGCTTCGCGCTGATGGTGGAACAGCTGCTGGACAAGCAATTGCTGGACGCGGGCGCGCCGGAAGCCTTCGAAGCGGCGCCGGAGCCGCTGGTGAAGCGCCGCACGCCGGAGCCCGAGGCCCTGACGCCTGCCCCGAGCGTCGAAACTGTCGCCACGCATACCGATGAAGACGACGAACCCGGCCTGCTGGAGCAGGTAGAGTTCCTGCGCAAGGGCGTCCCCATGCCGGCCCTCGGCCTGCGCAACACGGGAACCTGAGCCTGTGAGCAACGATTTTCTCCGTCAGAGCCTTGCGCAGCGCCTGCGTCAGTATCAGCCCCAGCGCGAGCCGGCCCTGCTGCCCGCCGTGGAAGGGCGTCTGACCCGCGTGGTGGGCCTGACACTGGAAGCCGTAGGGTGCAACGTCACCCTGGGTGGTCGCTGCAGCGTGATGGATGGCTCCGGACGCGAGATCGAAACCGAAGTCGTGGGCTTCGACGGCCCCCGCATCTTTCTGATGCCCCTGACCAGCATCGACGGCCTCAAGCCTGGCGCCCGGGTGGTGCCCATCGCCCATGCTGACCACATCGTGGTGGGCCCGGCCCTGCTGGGACGCGTGCTCAACGGACTGGGCCAGCCGATTGACGGCCGTGGCGACGTGGCCCTGCACGATCCGGTGGATCATCCCCGCAAGGCGCCTGCAGCCATCAACCCCTTGTCACGCCAGCCCATCCGCAAACCTCTGGATGTCGGCATCGCCACGATCAATGCACTGCTCACCGTGGGCCGCGGCCAGCGCCTTGGCCTGTTCGCCGGCAGCGGCGTGGGCAAGAGCGTGCTGCTGGGCATGATGACCCAGTTCACCACCGCCGATGTCATCGTGGTGGGCCTGATCGGCGAACGGGGCAGGGAAGTGAAGGAATTCATCGACGAGATTCTGGGCGCAGAGGGCCTGGCCCGCGCCGTGGTGGTGGCCTCGCCGGCAGACGATTCGCCCTTGCTGCGCCTGCGTGCCGCCGACCTGACCACCCGTATCGCGGAAGGCTTCCGCGAGCAGGGCAAGGATGTGCTGATGCTCATGGATTCGCTGACCCGCTATGCCATGGCGCAGCGCGAGATCGCCCTGGCCATCGGCGAGCCTCCAGCCACCAAGGGCTACCCGCCCTCCGTGTTCGCCCGTCTGCCCCAGCTGGTGGAGCGCGCCGGCAATGCCGACGTCGGGCAGGGCTCGATCACCGCGTTCTATACAGTACTGACCGAGGGCGACGACCAGCAGGATCCGGTGGCCGACTCTGCCCGCGCCATCCTGGATGGTCACATCGTGCTCTCCCGCCGGCTGGCCGAGGAGGGGCATTACCCCGCCATCGACATCGAGGCGTCCATCAGCCGGGTCATGCCATCCGTGGTCAGCCCGGAGCATTTCGCGCGCATGCAGCTGTTCCGCCGCATCTACTCGCGCTACCAGCAGAACCGTGACCTGATCAGCGTGGGCGCCTATGTGCCCGGTTCAGACAAGGACATCGATTTCGCGGTGGAACGCATGCCGCACCTGCGGCAGTTCATGCAGCAGGGCCTCAAGGAACAGGTGACGTTTGACGAGGCTTTGCAGCGCCTGAACCGCATCGTCGTGCCGCCGGCCCGCCCCGGCGCACCAGGCAGCAATGCCGCTCCGAACAACGTCACGCCTCTGCAAAGCCGCACCCTGAGCCACGGCAACCCCGCTGCCGGCGGCCGGGCGTGAGGCGGCGCACTGAGCCATGAAACGTTCGCAACGCCTGCAAGTCGTCGTCGATCTGGCCCAGCGCAAGGCGCAGGAAGGCGCCCGCGCCCTGGCCTTTGTGCAGCAGCGTCTGCAGGCCGAGCAGCAGAAGCTCGGTCAGCTTGAGACCTATCTGCTGGAGTATCGCGAAGGCCTGCTTGCCCAGGGGCGCAAGGGCGTCAGCGTGCAGCAGTTCCGCATCTACAATGATTTCAGCGGCAATGTGGAAAAGGCCATCGTTCAGCAGGGCGCACAGGTCGCCACCGTGACGCGTCAGGTGGAGCAGGTGCGCCGGCACTGGCTGACGCTGGATGCCAAGCACAAGGGCCTGGAAAAGCTGCTCGACAAACTGCGTCTGGAAGAGCGTGCCGAGCAGGATCGCCTGGAACAGAAGGCCCAGGATGAGGCCGTCTCACAGCGCCGTCGCCACTCGCCCTTCCTCTGAAACAGACTTGGCAGGCAATTTGCTCTACCCCTGTGAGTCGTACGTTGTTCACAGAGGAATCTTCATGCCAGCCGTCAATCCCTTGCTCGCCATCGTGGCCCCTGCATCCCTGCCTGCCAAGGCGTCCCGTCCGGGCTATGCCCTGCAGGACCTGATGAGCGCCCGGACCCCCGAAAACACTGGCGTCCGGACCAATGACAGCGAGCCTGATACTGACAGGGATGCGGCCGCAAAACCCTTCGCTCGAGAGCTGGAAAAGGGGCTGGAACAACAGTCGGAACAACGCGAATCCCGCCGTTTTGCCCGTGAAGAGGCGACCCGGCATGCCGACGCGGACAGGAAAGAAGACGCCGCTGCCCGGGCCGATGGCGGAAAGGCACTGCCTGCTGACGGTCGCGATTTGCCGGCGCAAGCCGCGCAGGATGAACACAGGATTGCTCTGGAAACGCTGGCGGAGAGTGTCGCCGACGAGGCCACGCCTTACGGCGTTGCATCGGGGGCACAGACTTCGCCGACCCCGCTGACGCCGCCAGAATCCGCCGTGCTGACGCCAGTCCTGCCAGGGCCGCTGGCAGACGCCGCTGCTCCTGCAGATGCTGTACCACTGCCGCTGAACACGCCGGCGCCAGCCACAGCGGTCGAAATACCAGCGCCGCTGGCTGCAGCCGACGGGCAAGTGCAGCCCGAGCCGCAACCCGCCTCACCGCAGTCGCCCGCGTCCACACTGGGTGCCCCGACAGACCTTGCCACTTCAGCCGGCCCGCTTGCCGCCGCCGCAGACGCAGACGCGCCGCAGGCAGTACTGCCGCCAGCAGCACAGAATTCAATCGTCAGCGGCCAGGACGCTGCGGCCGTGTCGGCGCAGGCAGTCCCTGTCCTCGACGCCAGTGTGCCCGACATTGCCGCAAGCGCGGCGGTGCCGGAACCGTCCAGCCAGCAGGGCGCCGAACGCAGCAGCAATCCCTTTGCCGGTGCGCCCGGCACCACCGATGCCGACGCCATGGCGCTGGCCAGCCAGCAGGCGGCCACGGCGCAGGAAACAGCTGCCCGTCAGGCCCAGAGCAGCGCCGACGCACTCGCCCAGGCCCAGGGCAGCGAGCCGTCGTCCTTGCTCGATGTGCAGCCCGGGCAGGGCGATCTGGCCGAGCGCGTGCGTGCCTGGCGCGGTCTGTCTGCCGTGGACGGAATGGCCCTGCCGTCTCTGACCATGCGCGGCGAAGCCTCAAGCACCAGCCTGTTCAGTCAGTCGAGCGGCCAGCTGCAGCAATTTGCGGAATCTCTGCGTATGGCCGTGAATCAGGCGGACGCGCCGTCATTGCTTCCAGGCGCCGAGCGCAGCGTCAGCACGAGCACATCCGCGCCGGCCACTGCGCCGGGCGCCCTGTCCAGTGCCGCCACTGCGGCCCCGG
>CAYWMC010000162.1:0-5946 GCA_964459345.1 uncultured Klebsiella sp.
TCTGCAGCGTGTCAAGGTCGTCAACTTCCAGACGCAGTGCCCGTGTCTGGAGAGACAACTGCCGGGCGATGGCCTGCAGGTCACCCAGCGTCGCACCGCGCGACGAGATGGGAAAATACTGGCGCATGCTGTTGAGATCGGTACGGCGGCCGTGATAGCTGGCGATCATGGCGAGACACGCCAGACCGCACTCTGCGCGCTCGGACTGCAGGATCACCGGCAGTGTATGCCGGCTGGCGAACAGAGCGCGCATCACAGCCTCTGCTCCAGGGCGCGCAGCGGCGCCGTGACCCGCGCCAGCAGCGTCTGCCGACCCGTGACAATCTGTGCGGTGAACTGCATGCCTGCCCGCAATGGCAGTGCCGCCTCGCCGTCTTCTCCGGTGAGCGCCAGCTCGGCCTCCACAAGATAGACTGGCTCGGGGGTATCGAACGGCACCTGGAACTCCCGCGGGTCCACCGTCGCGCCAGACAGGCTGCTGACAGTGGCTGGAAAGCTGCCAAAGATGTTGCGCGGAAATGCGTCGTAGGACAGCAGCAGTGACTGACCGACCTGCAGCCTGCCCGCCGCCCGCGACGGCACAAAGAGCTGGGCAACCAGCGTACCGGCCGACGGCAGCAAGGACAGCACCGGGCGCCCCGGCTCTACCTGCGAGCCGGACTCCACGAGCAGGGTGCCGACACTGCCCGCGACGGGGGCGCTGATGCTGAATGCCTGCTGCACTTCACGCTCCTGCGCCTGAACGGCAAGTTGCGAGATCGCAAGCGCCAGTCGCAGACGTTCGTTCTGAATCTCCAGTGTCAGCTGTGCCTTTTCCTGCAGCAGGGCCGCCAGGCCCTCCTCGCGCTGGCGTGTCTCGAGCGTGTGCGCCAGCAGCGCCTGCCTGGCGATCACCTGCGCCTCAACGACCTGCCCGTGCGAAGCTGCCGAAGTGACCTGACTTTCAAGCAGACGGGCGCTCCGCTGCAGAGCCTGGCCGGCTATGTCCAGACGTTCGCCCAGTAGCGCCTCCTGCTGTTCGCGCAACGTCAGCTCACTGCGCAAGGCTGCCAGGCGACGCTCCAGATGCGCAACGCCCGTCTGTTCGCGCACCTGCAGCAGTTGCCTTTGCTGTTGCAGGGCCGTTGCCTGCAGGGCCAGTTGCCCCCGGATTTGACCGTGTGCCTCTTGTCCGACGGCGTCCGTCAATCCGGCGTCCACGAGCATCAGAGTGTCGCCCCTGGCGACAACAGAGCCTTCCTGCACGCGCAGGTCAGCGACAACCCCGGCCCGGGGAGCATGGACCCTGGTGACCCCGGCATCCATGCTCAGGTGCCCTCTGACCACTTCCGTGCGGCTGATCTGCGCGGTGGCGGCGAATGTCAGCAACGCCAGAAAGAGTCCGGTGAACATCACGAAGAGCACACGCAGACCGGGGGGCTGATACAGCACTGGCTCACCAGCCTCGGTGTGCAGGTCGCGCTGCAGTGCCTGTGCCCGGAACAGTTCAGTTCGCATGGGGATGCTCCTCCTGCACAGGTGCCGCGAGGTACATCGCCGCAGCAGGCAGAAATCGCCATTGGCCCGGCGCCTGCCGGATCCAGCGCTCCATCACCTCCGCCAGCATTCCGGTCAGGCGCCTGACGCCATCTGCGAGCGACTCGCCGGGCTGGAGCGCCGTGGGTAGAACTGGCGCCATCTGGAGGTGATCACGGCCGTTGTGCTCGAAGGTGACAAACGGCACCAGTGGCGCACGACCCAGGATCGCAAGCAACGCAGGACCGCGAACGAGCCGGGCCGGGACACCGAAGAAAGGCACCGTGACAGTCTCACCGTGGCGACTACTCAGATCGCAGAGGATGGCCAGGGTCGCATGTCCGGAGCGCAGGGCAGCGACAGCCTTCGCAGACGTGCTCGGGGTGCGGGTCAGCACCTGGTGCTGCAGGCGCGCATCCACCAGGTGAAGACTGGAAAGGTCCTGCTGCAGCTCGCGCTGCAACGACAGCACCTGACGGCCGGACTCCGCTTCGCTGGCCAGACACCGAAAGGCACCGAGGAAGTTGCCCATGTGCACCGTGACGAGGACACGGGAGCCAGGATTGCGCCGCAGCCAGTCGCGGTAGTCAGCACGTTCGGGCCACACGAAGGGCCTCGGAGTTGCCGCGATGTCACGGTTTTGCCGATAGCGCAGCTCGGATTGCAGGGCGTGAGCCTTCACCAGAGCGCTCGCCCGCGCCAGTGGCTCGTTCAGCAGAAAACCGATGACCACTGCGGAGACGTCATCGCGCCGACGGGCGTGGGGCAGCCGCCGGCGCAGCGGGAACTTCAACGCGTGCAGCACGCGAAGTGCCAGGCGCCGGCATCCCTCCTGCAGCGTTCCCTGCATCACTTGCACACTGAGCGCCTGCAGTGCTGCATGGGCCTTCTCCCACCAGGAGCGGGGCATCGGCAAGTACAGAAGTGCTTCGGCAGCGGCCAGCGCCCGCGCACAGTCTGCGTGCGAAAACTGCGCCTTGTGAAACTCCGCGCGCAGACCTGTTTCAACAGTGACATAGATGACACCGCATTCCAGAAATTGCGCCACTGGCAGCATGGTTCGCGCGCGATGAACGTCCACCTGCGTCAGCAGCAGGACCACGGCTGCGCAAGCGCCACGCATGGCCTTGTCAAACTGGTTCCGCTGCAGGTCAGCAGCAGCGTCCTGCAGCTGCGCAATCACTCTTGCACGCACATTCATGGCTCGTACTCCGGGCCGACGTCATCCTGCCGCGCAGTGGCAAACATGGCCTCCAGATCGCCAAGCGTCTGCAGTCGAACCAGCTGCTCCTCGTCTACTTGCAGGCCGAAGCGAACCTCAAGCTCGTAGACTAGTTCGACGAGTTGCAGAGAATTGATTCCAAGAGTGCCCAGCGGGGTATCGGGCGCGAGCACTGCTTCATTGTGCTCAGCAGAAAGGTACGTACGCAGGCTGGCGATCACTGCGTCCTTGATCGCATCAGACATGGGCGAATCCTCCGGACAGAAAGCGCTCGCGACACTCCCCTCGCTGCAGCTTGCCACTGGTGGTCACTGGCAGGGCCCGCGGGCGAACCAGCTTGATGCGCGACACCAGGATCCCCGGCGACTCCCACAATCTGGCCTGCAGTTCGGGCAGCCGCGCCTCGACGCTCGCCTTGTCGCAAGTCCCATCAAGTTCCAGCAGAAGCACGAGGACGGCCCCGTCTTCGGTATCCAGATCGAACACAGCACTGCGCGCAACCCCACACGCCTGCAGCAGCGTCAGCGCCTCGCCTTCGATGTCTTCGGCATGAAAACTGCGGCCACGACGCTTGATGACATTCTTGAGTCTGCCGGTGAAATACAGATTCTGTCCGCTGATATAGCCCAGATCGCCCGTCCGCAGAAACCCGGTTTCGTCTTCGAGCCGGGCATTGAACACCTGCGACGTCAGCTCGCTCTCACGATGATAGCCCCGGGCAACCGAGCGCGACTTCACCCAGATCTCGCCCTCTTCTGTTTCCTGACACTCGAGCCCCGTCTCCGGGCTGACAATGCGCACGGCGGGATCTGCATGAGCGCCGTTCAGAACCCCGATGCTGACATCACAATGCCCGTCTGCGCGACTCTCCATGTGCACGCCCTGGCGACCGCTGACAAACAAGCTTGTCTCTGCCATCCCATAACACGGAAACAAGGACGTGGCGCGAAACCGGCAGCGCCCGAATCGCTGTGCAAAGCGAGCCATGCTCGTGGCGCGTACGCGCTCTGAACCGCAGTAAGCGACTCGCCAGGCACTCAGATCCAGCGACGCCAGTTGTTCTTCCGGAATGCGGTCCACACAAAGTTCATACGCAAAGTCGGGGCCTCCGCTGATGCTGCCATGATAACGGGACAGCGCCGCCAGCCACGTGCAGGGAGCTGCGGCAAAGTCCCGCGCAGACAGGAAGTAGTTGTGCACGCCGCTGTAGAGCGGCACCAGCAGATGTCCGATCAACCCCATGTCATGGTGGAAGGGCAGCCAGCTCGCTCCGACATCGTCTTCTTCAATGGAGAACGCCCGTGCGATGAGAGAGCAATTGTGCAGGATGTTTTCGTGACTGATGACCACACCCCGTGGCGAGCACGTGGACCCGGAGGTGAACTGAATGAAGCAGGTGTCGTCCACGCCAAGCGCCGGCCTGCGCCAGGCGGAGGCGTCACTGTCCAGCGCATCCGTGTTCAGCACCTGCAAGCCTGACATGGCCAGAATTGCAGGCGGCAGATTGCGCTGGACGGCACTGGTCGTCAGCAGAGCACCTGCCGCGCACCGCCGCAGCGTGCGCTCTATGGCAAGCCAGTCCCGACTGCGCGAGCGGCTCAAAGGCACGGGGAAAGCGCCTGCCATGACGGAGGCGAGAAACGCCCTGATGAAGTCACTGCCGTGGGGGTATACAAGGGCAAGTACGGCCCCCTTCAAGCCGCGTGCCTGCAGAGAGCCCGCCAGCCCGGCTGCCTGTGCATGCAGCTGTGCAAACGTCAGCGTTTCACCGACCTCGCCATCCCGTGACAGAAACGAATACAGAGGCTTCTGCCCCTGCCTTTCAACCCTTTCCTCAAAAAGGGACAACAGATCCCATCCAATGGAATTCATGACATGCACTCCCTGCATCTTGTTGCTATCGACTATAGGAAGGCATTTGCAAAGCGTCAAACTCACGCTAGGCTCGAATCAGGAGCATCACGGAGGACGCCCATGGACACGCAGGAGAACGACATCACGCAAGGCCGCCACAATGGACTTTCGCCGGGCGCGCTTGACTGGCAGTACGACATCGACCTGGCACCATTGAATCGCCTGTATGAGCTGGCCAAGGCAGGATCGTGGAACGCGAGTGCCGACGTGCCCTGGGCCCACTGGCCACGCAGCCAGCACTTTCCGTGCACGCGCGAAGGCAATCCCCTGTGCGGTTTCACGCCTTACGAGGCACTGACCGAAGCACAGCAGCGCGAGCTGAGCTGGTGGCAGCACGGCCTGGAGCTCAGCGAGATTCTGCATGGCGAGCAGGCTGCTCTGCAGATTTCAGCGCAGCTGGTACAACTGTTGCCCGACATGCAGGCGAAGTTGTTCGCCAGCGCGCAGGTGCACGACGAGGCCCGGCATGTGGAATTCTTTGCGCGCTATCTGCGTGAGACGGTGGGCCATATCCATCCGCCGAGCCCTGCTCTGAAAGCGCTGATCCAGCGGGCTCTCGAGGAAACGGCCTGGGACAGGAAACTGCTGATCTGTCAGGTGCTTATCGAGAGTCTGGCGCTGGCGAAGTTTCAGGAGTTGCGGCGCCACTGCCAGGCGCCCGCACTTCGCTACGCGATTGACCTGATCCTGCGCGATGAGGCCCGTCACGTCCGTTTCGGAACGGAGTATCTGCGCGGCCATGTCGCGTCAATGTCGGCACCGGAGCGCGACATCTGCAGCCTGACCCTGCTCAATGCCACCATCGATCTCGCCGGTTCGCTCAACATCCATACAAGAATTGCACAGCAGAAGAAGTGGAGCCTGGCTTCCATGCGCCGCCACCTGCGCGAATACCGGCTGCGGCATCCCGACCTGAACCGCGATCGCTTCCGCCAGCTTGCTCTCAACATGCAGGCCATCGGCCTGATGACGACTGCCTGCCGTAAGGCGCTGAACTCCCTGAATCTGCTGTCCTGAGCGCGCAGATTCCAACTTGCAGGAATTCAAATCCCCGTCTTTACTCGAAGTACACAGCTCAGCAACACACTGTGTCGGTGCAGGCCCAGGCGAATCCATCCGCCACCTGCGTCGTGACTGGATATCGACATCAATCCATTACAAGGAGTGTAGAAAATGAATCAATTGACATATGCAGGATTCAACCCGGCATTCAACTGCGGATCGGCCCACGGCGTAGCCGTACTGAGCGGGCCGCGCGAACTGACCGAAGAAGAAATTGAAATGGTGAGCGGTGG
>CAYWMC010000163.1:0-3518 GCA_964459345.1 uncultured Klebsiella sp.
TACCGCAGCCTGCCCTTCACCCTGCCCGCCGCGACCGAGCGTCTGCTGCTGGTGGACGCCGATCGCGACGGACTGACTGACGTGTTGAGCGTGGCCCCGACAAGCATCAGCCTGTACTTCCAGCGCGCGGCCGCCGCAGGTGGCGGTTTCGATTTCAGCGCGCCGGACACCAGCGTGACACTGGAGGGCCGCAGCATTGGCTGGGAACTCAGTGAGAACTACCCCGACGCGCAGGGCAATCGCGCCTTCTCGCTGCTGGCACTGGTGGATGGCGCCCGCGTGCTGCAGTGGCCCATTCGGGACCGCCAGTTTGCCGACCCGGTGGAAGTGCTCGGAGGGCTCGCGGCCTTCGCCGGTGCGGGCGTCAACCGTCTGCATTTTTCCCGCGACATCAACAGCGACGGCCTGGATGATCTGATCATTCCCGGCGCCGGCACGCTGCAACTGCATATCCGCAATGCCGATGCCAGCTATCAGGCGCCGCTGAGCGTGCAGTCCGACATGCAGATCAACACCACCCTGTTCATCCGCCAGAGTCTGGAGCGGGATGTCGGCCAGTCACTGCGCATTCCTCTGGTGGCGCTGCGCGATGTGAACAATGACGCGCGACCCGACCTGATCTCGGAAACCGAGGAGCGTTTCGACGTGTTCCTGGCCAGCGCAACGGGGGCGTATTTCCCGCAGACACCAAGCTATTCGGTAGACCGGCTGGAGATTCGGGAACGCCTGGGCAACTTCGATTTCGACCAGCTGGACTTCTCGAATCTCACCGGCATGCTGGCCCTGACTCACGAGGAACTGCTGCAGGACGTGGACGGCGATGGCATCGACGATTTCGTGCTGCGCGAAGGGGGCAAGGTGTCCCTGTTTGCCGGCACGGCGGATGGCATGGACTTCAGCCAGCCGCGCCAGGTGCTGCGCTCGGGGGGCAATGTGCTGACCACTTTCCTGCACGACGAGAACGAGGACGGCCGACCGGACCTGTGGCTGTGGCGTGTGGAGTCAGTGTCGGTGGGCGATCTGTTCCTGTGGCTGGCCATCGCGGGCTCCATCAATGTCGAGGCCTTCGTCTATCCCAATGAGGGCGAGAGTTTTGCACGGCGCCCTTCCCGCCAGCTGACGGTGGCCCTGAAGTTCCCTTCGGCGGTGCGCCTGCTCAGCTCGGCGATCGACATCCGCGAACAGGCGCGGGCCCTGGAAGAGGCCACGATCCTGCCGACCGAGATCGCCCAGATCAGCGGCGTGGAATCCACGCGGGACCTGCTGGTGCTGCTGGAAGATCAGGTGCAGGTGTTCAAGGGAGCAATGGAGCCGCCGGCGGCAGTGCCGGAGGATCAGTTCCTGGCCTCGCTGGACTACAGCCGCGCGCGCAACGAGTACGAGATCGACATCCGCCGCTTCATCGACGAATTCGAGATCGAACAGAACAGCGAGTTGCGCCGCGTGGAAGGCCGCACGCCGGAACATGCACTGACGCTGACCCAGGCCATGCGCAACGGTGACCTGCAGGCGGCGAGTCTCAATGACGATGGCCTCGACGATGTGTTCGTCTTCCTGACCCGCGGCCGCGACGAGATCAGCGGCCTGCTTCTGCTCTCGGAGCCCTGATGAAGAAAATCCTGCTGCGCGCCCTTGTCATTGCGGTCCTGGTGGTCAATCTGCTGGGGTGGCTGGTGGGGGTGTACAGCGAGGTGGAGATCGGCGCGCTGTTCCGCATTGCGCTCATTGTGGGCATCCTGTTCATCACGGCCATCTTCGCCGGCGCCGCGCTGATTGTCGGGGCGCTGGACAAGGAAACCCGCGATCACGACCCGGACTGATAGTGGTCATCCCCTGTGCTCCTGCGCGCAGGCGTACAATCGCCACACCTGCTTCATTTGAGTGGTGCCCGCCATGCACAGACGTCCCCTGTTCTCCCTGCAGTTTGCCCATGCCCTGCGTGAGAGCGTGCTGCGTGAGCCCTATGCCCTGAGCCGCTTCAACAAGGATGTGCTGGCCGGCATCACGGTGGGCATCATCGCGATTCCACTGGCCATGGCGCTGGCCATCGCCAGTGGCGTGGCACCGCAGTACGGGCTGTACACGGCCATCATCGGCGGCTTCCTCATCGCCCTGAGCGGCGGTTCACGCTACAGCGTCTCGGGCCCCACGGCCGCCTTCGTCGTCATCCTCTACCCCATCGCGCAGACCTGGGGGCTCAGTGGCCTGCTGGTCGCCACTGTCATGTCCGGTGTCATTCTGGTGGGCATGGCGCTGCTGCGGCTGGGGCGCTTGATTCAATACATTCCCGAGTCGGTGGTGCTGGGCTTCACAGGCGGCATCGCGGTGGTCATCGTGACGCTGCAATTGAAGGATCTGTTCGGCTTGCCCATCGCGGTGATGCCCGAGCACTTCATCGCCAAGCTGCAGGTGCTGGCTGCGAATGCCGGTGCCGTGCACTGGCCAAGCGTGGCCGTGGCGGCCCTGACGCTGGCGGTAATGCTGTTGTGGCCGCGGCTGCGCACGCCGGTGCCGGCCCATCTGCCGGCGATTCTGCTGGCGAGCATCGCCGCCCTGCTGCTGGCCAGCAGCGGACATCCTGTGGACACCATCGGCACCCGTTTCAGTTTCACCCTGCCCGACGGCAGCAGCGGTGCCGGCATCCCGAGCGTGCTGCCGCATTTTCAGTGGCCGTGGCTGCGGGAAGGGCCGGGGGGCGAAGCGGTGATCTGGTCGTGGCAGGCGTTGCGGGAACTGCTGCCAGCTGCTCTGGCCATTGCGATGCTGGGCGCCATCGAATCCCTGCTGTGTGCCGTGGTGCTCGACGGCATGAGCGGCAAACGCCACAGCGCCAACAGCGAGCTGCTGGGCCAGGGCATCGGCAACATTGTCACCCCCTTCTTCGGCGGTATCACCGCGACAGCCGCCATCGCCCGTTCGGCGGCCAATTTCCGCGCGGGCGCGCAGAGTCCAGTGGCGGCGATGACCCATGCGCTGGTCGTGCTGCTGGGCCTGGTGGCGCTGAGCGGACTGCTCAGTTACCTGCCCATGTCTGGCATGGCCGCGCTGCTGCTGGTGGTGGCCTGGAACATGAGCGAGGCACCCAAGGCCGTGCACCTGCTGAAGACGGCGCCGGGCAGCGACGTGCTGGTGTTCCTCACCTGCTTCACGCTGACGGTGGTCTTCGACATGGTCATCGCCATCGGCACCGGCATGGTGCTGGCGGCATTGCTGTTCATGAAGGAGATTGCCGACATGACCAAGGTGTCGGACATCAGCGAGAACCGGCGTCTGGTGAACGAACCCCCGCCTGCGGGCTGGTGCATTCTGAAGATCAGCGGACCGCTGTTTTTCGCGGCGGCGGACAGAGTATTCGGGGAAATTGCGGAGGGCTGCAGCAAGCGCCGCGGCATCGTGCTCTATCTGGACGGCGTGCCGATACTGGACGCAGGCGGTCTGTCGGCACTGGAAAAGCTCGTGGAGCGCTGCGCTGCCAACGGCACCGAGCTGGTGCTGACAGACCTGCAGTTTCAGCCGCT
>CAYWMC010000163.1:3528-5944 GCA_964459345.1 uncultured Klebsiella sp.
CCACCGATCAGCGCACCGCCGAGCGCGGCAAGGAGCCGCTGAAGACGCTGGCCAGAGCTGGCGTAGCGCCCATCGCGGGCGTGCTGCGTTTCGAACCCAGCCTGAGTGAGGCGCTGCAGAGCCTGCCTCCTGCACTATTGACCGCAGGCAACTGAGACTCAGGGCGTGCCATTGCCCTGGTCCACTTCCTCCACCGGCAGGGTCGGCGTGGTCTTCAGCCGTCCCGCCGCGCGCAGCGACTCCCGCAGGACATATTCGATCTGACCGTTCAGGGAACGCAGATCATCGTCGGCCCAGCGCTGCATCGCCTCGATCACGGCAGAGTTGATGCGCAGCGGATACGACTTTCTCTCGCTCATCAGTACAGACTGCCTGCATTGACCACCGGCTGGGCGGCACGGTCAGAACACAGCACCACCAGCAGATTGCTGACCATCTGGGCGCGCCGTTCATTGTCCAGGTCCACCACCCCGCGGGCGCTCAGTGCATTGAGCGCCTGCTGCACCATGCCCACTGCGCCTTCCACCAGACGCTCCCGCGCCGCGATGATGGCCCCGGCCTGCTGCCTCTGCAGCATGGCACCGGCGATCTCGGGCGCGTAGGCCAGGTGGCTGATGCGCGCCTCAAGCACCTCTATGCCCGCCTGATTCAGGCGCTCGGACAACTGACGAGCCAGATCATGGGAGATCTCGTTGGCATGGCTGCGCAGGGCCACCGGATGCTCGGCGGTCGGATCATAGGGATACGCTGTGGCCATGGCCCGCAGGGCCGACTCGGCCTGGATGTGCACGAAGCTCTCGTAATCGTCGACGTTGTACACCGCCTCGGCAGAATCCAGCACCTTCCACACCACCACCGAGGCAATCTCGATGGGGCTGCCTTCCAGCTCGTTGACCTTGAGCTTGCCCGACTCGAAGTTGCGCACCCGCATCGACACCTTGCGGGGCCTGTAGAAGGGGTTCTGAAACCGCAGGCCCTGGTCCTTCACGGTGCCCACATACTTGCCAAACAGACTGAGCACGGCCGACTGATTGGGCTCCACCATGAAGAAGCCTTTGTTGCAGAGCACGGAGCCAACGATCAGGAGCACTGCACTGATCTGACCCAGCAGACTGCTTCCCGCGAGAGACGCAAGCAGCAGCCAGACCGAGCCCAGAAAGACCAGGACGAGCAGAATGGCCGTGGGAATGCCGGGCATGGAACCAATGGGTTTTTCTTTCATGGGGGATTCTCCTGTTGAAGTTGCTCAAAGTAGATATCATTTTGATATCCACTTGCAAGCTCGCTTCGTCGCAGGACGAATGACGAGCCTTGCAGTGATTCACCGCGTCACGCCCTTTGGGGTATGCTGAGCGCCGACTTCTCGAACACTATCTGGATACAAAGTGAGCACACGCCCTCCTCGAAATCCCCGGAAACATCCTGGACACAGTCCCCTGCTGTTGCTGTGCGCGGGCGCAGTACTGCTGTCGAGCCTGCCTGCCCGGAGCGACACCTTCGCAGACCTGCAACTGGGCCTGCACCGGGACGACAACGCCACGCGGGCGTTCCTCGACAGCGACACCTACGCCGACAACAGCGCAGAGCTGACGCTCAGCGGCGGCAGCTTCCACCAGCTCGCACCAGGGCGCTCGTTCACCGTGTTCGGCAGCGTAAACAGCACACGCTTCGACGCGCTCTCCGGCCTGCACAGCAATGCCCTGAGCCTTGGCGGCAGCATCGAGCACAAGTTCGGGCTGGGGGCCTATGCGCCTGCCGTGTCCACCAGCCTGAGCTGGACCCATCACGACAGCCACAGCCAGACCCGCGACCGCGAATTGCTGGCCTGGGAGCTGAGCTACAGCAAACGCCTGACGCCGGAGTGGGCTCTTTCAGCCGGAGGCACTCTGGAAGCGAGCAAAGGCCTGCACGACGCGGTGCGCCACGCCAGCATCTACAGCACACGCAACGACATCTACGACTTCAATCAGGGCAGTCTCTTCGCCAGCGCTGATTACACCTTCGCCAGCTACGCGATGCTGTCGGCCACGTACACCTGGATCGACGGCTACACGGTGTCCAGCGCTCTGGCACCCAACCCAGGGCTCGGCGCGCTTTCCCGCGCGCTGACGCTGGACCATGCCGTCGAGCCGCCACCAGGGCGCAAACAGGTTGCCTATGCGCTGCCCACGCGGGCGCATCTGCTGGCGGTGGAATACAGCCTGCCCGTCGGGCGTGACAGTGCCCTGAGCGTGGGCGTCAGCCGGCAGCTCATCAAGGCCAATGGGGGAGTGGACTATACGAACAATCGCCTCAGCCTGAGCATCATGCACATCCTGCACTGAGCGGCGGGCATGGGTCAGGCCGGGCGATCCGGGGCGGGTCAGAGCTTGACGAACTTCAGCGTCATGCGGTCGCTCTCACCGATGGCGAGATC
>CAYWMC010000164.1:0-5941 GCA_964459345.1 uncultured Klebsiella sp.
ACCGGCCGAGGCTGCCTCGAAGTCGAAGTAGAAGGTGGGCAGCTTGATGATGCCCACTTTGTAGATGCCTTCGTTGTAGGTGACTTCCAGCACTTCCTTCTTGGCGGACTGATCTTCGAGCTTGACCGTGTCACGGGTAATCGCCACGACATGGGCCTGTGTCTCGCCGGTGGCTTCTGCCGGGATGACATTCAGGCGCACGACTGTGCCTTTTTCGCCGCGAATCTGATCGACGACATCGTCCAGACGCAGGCCGATCACGTCCTTCATCTCGCCGTCCACGCCCTGGGCAATGCCGATGATTCTGTCACCCGCCTTCAATTCCTTGCCGCGCTCCGCCGGGCCGCCTTTGATGAGTTCCACCACCTTGGTGTATTCCTCTTCACTGGTCAGCTGGGCGCCAATGCCCTGCAGGGACAGGCGCAGACCCATGTTGAAATTCTCAGAGTCGCGGGGCGAGAAATAACTGGTATGCGGGTCGATCGTGCTCGCCACAGTGGCCAGATAAGACTGGAACACATCGCGGTTGTTGGTCTTGAGAACCTGATTGAGCTGCGTACGGTAACGCTTGCTGAGCCGCTCCTTGATCTCTTCCACTTCAAGATTGGCCAGCTTCAGACTCAAGGCACTGTTCTTGACGCGCTGTCTCCATAGCTCATCCAGCTCGGCGGTTGTCAGCGCGTAGGGAGCTTCTTCCCGGTCAATCTCGATGCTCTCGTCTACGGAGAAGTCATAGGATGTCAGATGGTTCTCCACCTGGTCGATGGCATACACAAGCCGCTCGAGCAGACGCTTGTGGTAGAGATTGTAGATTTCGAAAGCCGGGTCGATGTTGGCGGACTTCAGCGTGTCATCAAGCGCGGTGCTGTAGATGGACAGCGCGTCGACGTCTTCCTGGAGGAAATACAGTCGCGATCCATCCAGTGCTTTCATGTAGGCGTCGAACACCTTGTCGGAGAACTGGTCGTCAAACAGGATGCGCGAATAGTGCTTCTCTTCCAGCTCTGCCAGCAACTCGGCGGCGGTGTTGCCATACACTTCTTCGGAGGAAAGGGGGGCATACAGTGCCTCCACATCCAGCACGGGATTGAGGATCTCGGGCTCTTGCGCAAGCACCTGTCCTGTACCGAAGGCCAGCATCAGACTGATCGCCGTCGCCAGCTTGCGGCACGCCGCCGGCGCGCGGGATTCGGAGTGTCGGTAAAGAGTCAATTCAGATGTCTTCATAGCGTTCCGCACCGTTGTTTGAGCTGTTCATTCGTGATTTCGATAGTGTCTTATAAACCATGCCAGACCTTTATTTCCAGCATTTCATCGCTTGCGTCGAGTCTACCCCTGTCCTTGGAAATCGGGAAGCTGCAATGAGGCTCAGTCCTGGATCTTCTTGTGTCTGGCGCTGGCGTGGCGTTCCGCGCGCTCCACATCGATGTAGCGATCCGTGATCGCGCTCGAACCATGCCCGGCATCGTCGCGCACATGCTCGCGGGGGCGATGCTTCACATCTTCGGAAATGCCCGTGTGACGCAGCCAGTGCACGGTCGCAGCGGAAAGTCGTTCGGCCTCTTCCAGAAAACCGTCGGAGCGCAGTTTTTCTTCTGCCATATCAAAACATAGCTGCACTATTGAGCGAATCTGCCGCGTGCTGGTGATGCCGCCGGTGCCACGGGTCTTGTGAATCAACGGTGTCGCTTCGCCAGGTTGGGGCAGGGGGCTCATGCCGCGGGACGTGCGGTAGCGCCGCAATGCGTCCAGCATGCTGTTGCTCACGGAGATTTCCCGCTCCTTGTTGCCCTTGCCGACTGTCAGGAACCACCAGTTGCCTTCGGCATCCCGTTGAAAATGTCCCATCTGCGGTATCCAGCGCGGAGTCTCCACAAGCTCGGAAATACGCAGGTACAGTGCAAAGAGGGCATTCATGATGAACAGCGTGCGCTCGTGCACCAGGGGATCTTCTTGCGCCAGCGCTTCTGCGGTCTCAATCACAAAGGACCATTGCAGGGGCGAGAGCCGCCTCACCTGGCTGGTGGACTGATGCTTGCGGATGAATTTGCTCTTCTGGCGAATCTGCGCCACTGGATTCGCGCTGATGTGGTTTTCCTGAACAAGGAACGAAAAATAGCTGCTCAGTACACTGAACAATGACTGCAGTGCCGATTGCGAACACGTATAGGCACCGCCGGCACATACATAGGGACGCCAGTCGGGGTTCGCGTGGCGAGCGCCGTCGCGGGTCAGGAAGCGTGCAACGTTCTTTTCGCCGATCCATGAAGGCGGGGGATGTCTGGCGAATTCCACATAGGCTTCGATATCCTCGCGCTGCACGGTGGCAACAGCCTTGCCCGCCACCAGCCAGCACCATTGCAGGAAGTGTTCGATCTCGCGGCGATAGGTGGAAAAGGTGTCAGGACTGCCACGGTAGCTGTAAAGAAACTCGGACGCGAACTGGTAGTCAGTCAATGCGGTTTCTAAAGGTGAATCCAGCAGATGATCGAGGCTGCGCAAAGGGTGCCGGAAGGGATTGGGCATCTCTTCAAGGGTATCGAACAGGGGGGAAGGGGTGGCTGCTTTGCTCATCGTGAATCACCTTATGGGGGTTCCGGATGAAAATGTAAAGGGCGCGACGGGCTGCTCTGGCCGCTGGGAGGGTATCTGGGCTATTCTCACCGCGAAGTCGTCTTGTCGAACGGCAGAAAAGTGTTCTGATCCCTTCAGGAGTTGTCATGAAATCGAATTCAAACGCACCACACAGACTATGGAAGCAGCTTTCAGCCGGACTGTTCACTACCTTTGTCGTTCTCGGAAGTCTGCCGCTCAGCGCGCAGGCCCAGGACGCACCTTCGGTAAAGGACATTCTGAATTACAAATCCTACAGTCCGACATTTTCCAGCGCCGGGCAGCCGACTCGCGAGCAGTTGCCGCTGATCAAGGAAGCAGGCTACGACCGCGTCATCTACATTGCCTTCAGCAATGTCGGGACTGCCATTCCGGAAGAAGATCAACTGGTCAAGGCGCTCGGACTGGACTATCTGCACATTCCAGTGGACTTCAACAACCCGACCATTCGTGACTTCAATGCGTTTGCAGATGCCATGAAGCGTGAGCCGGATTCCAAGACCTTGCTGCATTGCCAGGTCAATGCGCGCGCCACGGCCTTCAGCTTTCTGTATCGCGTGATCTATGACGGCGTTTCCGTGGAAGAAGCCAAGCGCGACATGAACACGGTCTGGCAACCGAATGAAGTCTGGCGCGATTTCATCTTTGCTGTGCTCGCCGAGAACGGCAAATCTGCTGAGTGCCCGGGCTGCGACTGGACGCCGCCACCGCCACGAACAAACTGAAAGGAGGGGCATCTGCTGGTGATGCCCGGTGCTTATGCATACACACTATTTCCGGTAATCTTTATTACCGGAAATAGTGGAATGTCCAGAAAGCACTTCGTTTAAGCCATAAATCCTTCTCTTACAATCAACTGCATTCCTTTCTTAATCATTTTCCTTCACCACACTTTCTGGCTTCCATCGCTTCAGCAACAAAGCATTGCTGACGACACTGACACTGCTGAACGCCATGGCGGCGCCTGCGATGACAGGATTCAACATGCCAGCAGCCGCCAGTGGTATGCCGACCAGGTTGTAGACAAACGCCCAGAACAGATTCTGACGGATCTTTCGGTAAGTTCTTCGTGAAATTCCGATAGCGCTCGAGATCAACAATGGATCGCCGCGCATCAAGGTAATTCCCGCCGTATGCATCGCCACATCTGTGCCAGTGGCCATGGCGATGCCGACATCGGCAACTGCCAGCGCCGGCGCATCGTTGATGCCGTCGCCCACCATCGCGATGGTGTCCGCAGGTGTTTTAAGACTCTTGACGATCGCTGCCTTGTCGGCCGGCAGGACATTGGCATACACCTTCTCGATGCCAGTGTCCCGCGCCACCTGATCTGCGCTGCCCTGATTGTCGCCAGTAATCATGATGGTCCGGATGCCAAGGCGATGCAGTTGCGCAATGGCTGGCCCGGCCGAGGGCTTTACGCTGTCTCCGAAGGCAAACAAGCCAAGCATCACTGGTGAATCCTGCGTTTGCGCCAGCCAGGAAATGCTCTTGCCCTGCGCTTCCAGTGCGTCGGCCTCAGCTTGCAACGGACCGATGTCCACACCCAGCTCCTGCATAAGGCGCGACGTACCAAGGTGAAGTGAACGGCCATCAAGGCTGGCGGAGAGGCCGCGACCAGGGATGGCCTGGATCTGGCTGCACAGTGGAATTGGCCGTGCCAACTCCTGAGCGGCATTCAGAATGGCATGCGCCAGCGGATGTTCGCTGCCGCGCTGCATGGCGGCGGCCATGGTCAGCAACTCTGTCTGCTCAATCTGGTTAGGCAGGCAGGCTGCAAGACTGGGTTTGCCGACAGTCAGCGTGCCGGTCTTGTCGAACACCAGGATACTGGCCCGGTGCATCAGTTCCAGCGCCTCTGCGTCCTTGATCAGAATGCCATGGCGTGCCGCCACGCCGGTGCCGGCCATGATGGCTGTTGGAGTAGCCAGGCCAAGTGCACACGGGCATGCGATCACAAGAACAGATACGGCATTGATGATGGCCTGCTCGACGTCGCCGTTCCAGGCCCACCATCCCGCCAGCGTCAAGAACGCGATCACGAGAACCACTGGCACAAACACGGCACTGACTTTGTCGACCAGATGCTGAATGGGTGCCTTGCCAGCCTGTGCCTCTTCGACAAGTCTGATGATGCGCGACAAGGTGGTTTCACTGCCGACGGCAAGAGTCTCGATGAGCAGCATTCCGGAGGCATTGATGGAGCCTCCTGTGACTTTGTCGCCTGGCTGCTTGGGAACTGGAAGACTCTCGCCCGTCAGCATGGCCTCATCGACGTCGCTAGTGCCTTCCATGACGCGGCCATCGACTGGAATCTGTTCGCCCGGCTTCACCACGAGAACATCGCCAGGACGGATCTGGGCAATGGCCACGAGTGCTTCCGCATCGCCCTTGCGGCGCAGGGCCATTTTGGGACGCAGAGATTGCAGCGCACGGATTGCCGCCGTTGTCTGACGCTTTGCGCGGCCCTCCAGCCATTTGCCCATCAGCACCAGGGTAATGACGACGGCGGATGCTTCAAAGTAATAGTGACCCATGCCCGAACCTTGAGAGCGCAAGACTTCAAACACACTCAAACCGTAACCGGCGCTGGTGCCAAGCGCGACCAGCAGATCCATATTGCCGGCACGCGCCTTCACCGCACTCCAGCCCGCCTTGTAAAAGCGGGCACCCAGCCAGAATTGCACAGGTGTGGCCAATGCCCATTGAATCCAGCCGGACAGCATCCAGTGGAAGCCGGCAAGATCGGCAAGCATTGGGATCAGCAGCGGAGCCGACAGAACAGCGGCGATCAATACTGCGCGCGCCTCCCTGCGCTGTGATGCTGCATAGCGGTCTGTGTCGGTTCTGGATTCTTCCCTGGAGACTTCCGATGCACCATAGCCGGCTTTTTCCACCACCCGGATCAGGTCTGCAGTGCCAATGGTGCTGGTGGTGACGTCAACGCTGGCAGTCTCCATGGCGAGATTGACGGCAGCGCCCTCCACGCCTTCCATAGCTTTCAGGGCTTTCTCAACGCGCCCGGCGCAGGACGCGCACGTCATACCCTGCACGTTGATCTGCAGGCGGCTATGGGGAGTGTCGTTGCTCATGATCAAATTCCTGCTTTCAAGACGGCGTGCGCATGGTCACGAATTCTTCCGCCGCGCTGGGATGAATCCCGAGAGTCCTGTCGAAATCAGCCTTGGTGGCCCCCATGGTGATCGCGATCGCGAGACCTTGCATGATCTCTGCTGCACTTTCTCCCAGCATGTGGGCGCCAAGTACTCTGTCTGTCGCGCTGTCCACCACCAGCTTGAGGAATGCCTTCTCAGCGCGGCGGCTCAGG
>CAYWMC010000165.1:0-5886 GCA_964459345.1 uncultured Klebsiella sp.
GAGGATTTCTTTCTTGAACCCGCCGATGGGGTTGACCTCCACGACGCCGGGCACACGCAGCAATTGCGGCCGGATGATCCAGTCATGCACGGTGCGCAGGTCCGTCGGCGTTACGGCCGTGCCATCGGCATTGCGGGCGCCGGGCTCGGCATCCACCGTGAACATGAAGATCTCGCCCAGGCCCGTGGCGATGGGCCCGAGCGCCGGCTCCACGCCTGCGGGCAAGTCACTGCGCACCGCCAGCAAGCGTTCGCTGACCTGCTGCCGGGCGAAGTAGATGTCGGTGCCTTCCGTGAAGACCACGGTGACCTGGGACAAGCCGTAGCGCGAGACCGAGCGGGTGTAGCTCAGACGCGGAATGCCGCTCATGGCAGTCTCCAGCGCAAAGGTGATGCGCTGCTCCACTTCCAGAGGCGTGTAGCCGGGCGCCGACGTGTTCACCGTCACCTGCACATTGGTGATGTCGGGCACCGCATCGATGGGCAGGCGCTGGAAATTCCACAGGCCCAGCGCCACGGCCGCCATTACCAGCAGGAGCACCAGGCCGCGCCGGGCGAGCGAGAAATCAATGATTGCATTCAGCATGGGGGCGCCTCAGTGATCGTGCGAGGCGCCGTCTTTCTCGACGTCGGCCTTCAGAATGTAGCTGTTGACGGAGACGTAGCGTGTGCCAGGGGCCAGGCCGCCCAGCACTTCCACCCATTCCTCGGACTCACGCCCAAGTTCCAGCATGCGCACTTCGAACTCGTCACCGATCTGCGCATAGACCACCGTGAAATCCCGGAACGCCTGCAGGCCTTCGCGGCGCACGGCCAGCGGCACCTCATGCTGCGCAACTTCAATGCGGGCGCTGACCCAGCTGCCGGCGCGCAGCTGGCCGTCAGGGTTCTCCAGCACCACCCGCGCCGTCACGGCCTGACGGGCATCGGTGGCGGGCAGGAACCGGGCAATCACGCCCTGCAGGGGTTGCTCCAGTGCCGGCGTGTGCAGGGTGACTGCAGCACCGGGCTGCACGCGCGCCAGGTCGCCCGGAAACACCGCCAGATCCGCCCACACGCTGGAGGTGTCGGTGATGGTGAACAGCTCCCGGCCAGCCGTCTGCTCGCCAGGTCCGGCGTCGCGGTGCGTGATGATGCCCGCGATGGGCGCGGTGATTGGTGTGGTGGTCAGGCTCTGATTGCTCTCGACTTCTGCCAGCACCGTGCCGGCGGCGACGCGCTGCCCCAGGGTGGCGGAGACCGACGTGAGGCGACCGTCGAAACGGGCGCTGACATGGCTGATGCGGTCCGTGTTCGCGACGATGCGACCGTGTACTGGCAGAGTCTCGACAATCACGGCCGGCCCGGCAATCTCGGTGCCGATCTCCAGCGCCGCCTGCACGGCGGGCTCGATGCGGGTGCGCCCTTCGAAGCTGTCGTAGGCCCAGCGGTAGGTGCTGCCATTGTAAGTAGCGGTAACGGCGACACTGAAGGAATGCGGTTCGTAGATGACCATGTCGCCGCGCAGGGCATCGCCTTGGGGAGCGAAACCGATGTCATCGACAATGCCGCCCAAGCGGGTCAGCTGCACGTTCAGATCAAACGCGGTGGGCGCCAGTGCCTCGCCACCCACGGTGGCCCAGGCGCGGTACTCGGGGGGCACGCCGGTTTCGAAGATGGCCAGCTCCAGCTGGAAATCGCCTTCGCGCAGCAGCCGGCCGTTGTGGGGGCCCCGTTCGTCCACGGCTTCCCCCGAGCCGGGGTCCTGGGGCAGCGGGGCGGCAGGCTCGCCGCAGGCAGTGATGGCCAGAGCCAGGAACAGGGCGAGCAGACTCGCCAGGTGGGGGCGGTGGATGCGGATCATGGTGTGCCTCTCGGGGTTGTGGCGCTGGCAGCGGCGGTCTGGGCGACACGCGCGCCGGTCAGGCGTTCGATTTCAATGGCATTGCGGTGCGCGAGAATACTGGCTTCCAACAGCTCTTCACGGGCTTCAAGCAGCTCGTCCTGCACGGTCAGCCATTCCAGATAGCTGGTGCTGCCCAGCGCATAGGCCTGCTGCACCTGCTGCAACGCGTCTTCGTAGCGGGGAATGACCTGGGTGCGCAGCATCTCGACCACGTGCTGTGCATGTGTCTGTTCCTGGTGCACCAGCAGCAGGGCCGTCTGCAGGCGCACCATGGCGGCAGTCTGCTCGGCGGCGCTGCGCTGCACACGCACACGCGCCTCTTCGATGCGGCCCTGATTCTCGTTGCCCCGGTTCAGAGGAATGGTCACGCCTGCGACGAAGCCGAAATCGCTGCTGCTTTCGATGCGCCGCAGCCCGGCATTGACGCGCCAGGGGGACTGCCGCTGCGCCAGCTCCAGCTGCAGGGTGCTCTCGTGAAGGCGCTGCTCCGAAAGAAAGCGCTGCAAGTCTGGTGTCTGCGCCAGGCGGCTCTGCAACGTTGCCACGTCCTCCAGCGGAGGCAGTTGCAGCGCGTCACCTTCCACCTGCGAGAAGTCAGGGTTCAATTCGCCCCACTGCGAGGCCAGCTGGTGGTAGTAGCCCGTGAGTTCGTGCTCCAGGTCTTCCCGGGTCAGCTCCCGTCTGGCCAGATCGGCCCGGGCGCGGGCGAGTTCATGTGGTGCTGCCGTGCCAATCGCCACACGCTGGGTCAGGGTGGTGATGGTGTCCTGCGCCAGGGCGATGGCGGCGTCGGCCAGTTGCAGCCGGCTCTGATGGGCCAGCGCGTCCAGATAGAGCCGTGCCGTCTGCGCGGCGGCATCCAGACGCAGAATCTGCGCCTCGTCAGCCAGCACCAGCGAGCCGGTGCTGGCCGCATCGATGCGTTTCTGACGCAGGTCGCCTTCCAGCACCCAGGCAATGCTGACCGTGGTCTGCGCACCGGAAAGCGCCTGTGCCACACCGGTGCCCAATACGTCTTCCACGCTGACATTGAGTTCCGGGCGCGGTGCGAGCGTGGCCTGCAACAGGCGGGCATCCTGTTCGCGCATGGCATAGCCCTGGGCGAGCAGGTCCGGGTTGCGGCTGAGGGTGGCCGTGATGGCGTCCTCCAGGGCCAGCGGCTCTGCGCCGTGGGCAGAGCTGCCGAAAAGCAGACAAAGGAGAACGGCCAGTCCTCTTCGTCGCGGGGTCAACGCGAGCATGTGGGTGTCCTTATTCAAGATGCTTGATATCCGTGTATTCGCCACGAGTCTGCAGCGTCACCGTGATCGGGTTTTCGGTGCGATTGCGCCAGAACCAGCCATGATTGCCGTCGAATGCGGCTTCGAGCACGCCACTGCTGCTGGCCTCGGCGCCGCGGCTGTAGTTGTGGTAGTCGATGTCCAGCGCTGCCGAGTCACCATGGACATCGAAGTTGGCAATGCCGCCATTGGCCTGCCAGCTGTATTCCACTGTCTTGCCGCGGGCGAGCGTGACTTTGATCTCGGTGCCTTCGCCCGGTGCCAGTGCCACCTGCATTTCGTCACTACGCACAGCGCCTGTTGATACGTCCGGCTGCGGCGCCACCACTGGCGCCGGGACAACGTCGACCGGCACTGCGACAGTGACAGGCGGTGTCTGCACCACAGGGGCCGCCGGTGACTCTGCGGCCGTCATGGCGGCGGACAAGGCCTCTTCCTCGGCCGCTGCCTCGGCGGCCAGCGCCATCTTGATCTCGCCCATGCGCTGCAGTCCGGTCAGACGGCCGAAGCCGGTAGGGTCGATGCCGTATTCAGCCGGCATCACGATGGTCAGCAGGATCAGCAGCGCGGCCAATGCCGCTACTGCCGTCGCCTTCAGCAGTCGCAAGGTGCCAGGCAGTTCTGTCTCGGGGGGAACGGGGGTGTTGTACATGATGAATTCCTTGATGAAATTGGGTGGATTGTTCAGGCAATGAAAAAGCCCGTGAGCTGATAGCCTGCCAGCAGGAAGCCGGCGGTCATCAGCCCCACTTGCGCGGTGAAGGCCTGCCGGAAGAAGTGCGGCGAGCGGCGCCAGAAGCCCATCGCGATCAGGATGACGGACAGCGCCAGCAGCTGGCCGACTTCGACGCCGACATTGAAGGCCAGCAGATTGGGCACAAGGCCGTCTGCTGCCATGTCATAGTCCAGGATCTTGGTCGCCAGACCGAAGCCGTGGATCAGGCCGAAACCCATCGTCGCAATGCGCGTATCGGGCTGCACGCCGAACCAGCGCTGATAGGCGCCCAGGTTGTCCAGGGCCTTGTACACGATGGACAGCCCGATGACGGCATCGATCAGATACGCACTGACACTGATCTGCATCAGAGTGCCCAGCAGCAGCGTGACCGTGTGGCCGGCGGCAAACAGGCTGACGTAGAGCGCGACGTCGCGAAAGCGGTACACAAAGAAGATCACGCCCACAAGAAACAGCAGATGGTCGTAGCCGGTGACCATGTGTTTGGCGCCCAGGTACAGAAAGGGCAGCGTCAGGATGCCGCTGCTTTCCTGAATGTAGCCCTTGTCGCCTGCGGTCACGCCGTGGGCGAGCGCCTCGGGTGCGCCGGCAAGAGCGGCAAGCCCAAGCACCAGCAGGCTGAGCAGTAGTGCAAACTTCCGGCTGCCGGCAGTCGGAAAGAAGAAAGAAGTCATGCGTGCAAACCCCTATTGCGGGAGACACCTGTGGTGCCCGCGACAGTTGACGGAGTGTGTTGACAGAAACGGCAAACGGCGCCCGGCCGACGACGCAAGCGCAGTCAGTTGCCGGGCATGGTGGGGCTTACACGTTGGGCGGAGGGACAGGCGGTGCGAAGGCAAGGCCGGCATGCATGTGCTGGCTGCTTGCAGGAGGTTCAGTGTGCGCCGTGTTCAGCGCGAACGAGAGGGAGAACGGCAGGTCGCAATTCAGCGGGACATGCGCGCCGTGGGAATGCGTCGTATCGTGGTCGTGATCCGGCGCCATCGCTGTGTCGAACACGTGCGGCGAGTCTGGTGTGCTCAGCGGCTGGTCCATGTTGTGGGCGTGGTCGTCGTGGTCATGACCGTGACCATGATCGTGATCGTCGTGACCATGTTCGTGCAGATGTTCATGGGGAAATGCAGAACCGAAGGGGTGCAGCTCGTCCGGAATGTACGCCGCCTGACTTGCTCCGAACAGCAGGGAGTGATTCAGCATCAGCAGCAGCGCAAAGAGGATTTGTCGAGACACGCGCGGGGTCGCCCTGGGTTGGTGGAGTCGGGGCGACTCTAACACCGCGCTGCGCGCAGGGTCAAACCGCCGTGAGTATGGGAGCTTGTCTGCAACATTGCGTGGGTAGCCAAATTCGAAAGTGCTGCACGCCGCTGGCGGTCGAGTGGAAGTCCTGACAGACTCTCGGACCACACCGACACCAAATGGGAGCAACACCATGTCATCGAAAGAACGCCGCACCGTGCCCGTGGAAGCCATCGAACTCTACAACCAGTATGTCCATGGCGAGATCAGTCGCCGCGCCTTTCTCAGCCGCGCCAAGCAGTTCGTGGTGGCCGGGTTGACCGCCGGGGCCATCGTCGAAGCGCTGATGCCTGATTACGCGATGGGCCAGCAGATCGACCGCGAGGACGAACGCATCCGCGCCAGCTATGTCACCCTGCCATCCCCTCTCGGTCACGGCCATATCCGCGGCTATCTGGTGCGTCCCTACAGCGCAGACAGCCGCTCGGAAGTGCCGGCGAAGTTGCCCGGCATCATCGTGGTCCATGAGAATCGTGGCCTGAACCCCCACACTGAAGATGTGGCACGCCGCTTGGCGCTGGCCAATTTCATGGCCTTTGCCCCCGATGTGCTGACCTCGGTGGGCGGCTATCCCGGGGATGACTATCAGGGCGGGCAGCTGTTCAGCGCACTGGATGCCGACAAGCGCTTCGAGGACATCGTGGCTGCTGCCCAATGGCTGAAGGCGCGCGATGACTGCAACGGCACGAT
>CAYWMC010000166.1:0-5841 GCA_964459345.1 uncultured Klebsiella sp.
TGCAATGTCCGTTCTGCAATGCGCTGGATACCAAGGTGATCGACTCGCGTCTGGTCGCCGAAGGCAATCAGGTGCGCCGCCGGCGCGAGTGCATCACATGCGCTGAGCGCTTCACCACCTATGAGACGGCGGAGCTGGTGATGCCACGCATCATCAAGCAGAACGGCAATCGCGAGCCTTTCGACGAGAACAAGCTGCACTCGGGGCTGCTCAAGGCGCTCGAGAAACGTCCCGTCAGCATCGAGAAGGTGGACGAGGCGATCAATCGCATCAAGAACCATCTGCGCGCCACCGGCGAACGGGAAGTGCCATCCCGTATCGTGGGCGAGCAGGTCATGCAGGAGCTGCGACAGCTGGACGAGGTGGCCTTCGTGCGCTTCGCGTCGGTCTATCGCAGCTTCAAGGATCTGAATGAATTCCGCGCCGAAATCGACCGTCTGGCCAACGACAACTGAGTGTCCGGACCCTGAGATGAACAACAGCGCTGCTTCCTGGATGGACCTTGCCATTGAATCGGCGTCCCGCGTCTATTCCACCAGCCCCAACCCGAGGGTGGGCTGCGTGCTGGTGCGGGATGGCGAGATCGTGGGCGTGGGCCTGCACGAGAAGCCCGGCGAACACCATGCCGAAGTCAACGCGCTGCTGGCGGCCGGCGAACGCGCCAGGGGTGCTACGGCCTATGTGTCGCTGGAGCCCTGCTGCCATTTCGGGCGCACGCCGCCCTGTACCCAGGCGCTGATTGCCGCCGGTGTGGCCGAAGTGGTCTATGCCATGCTGGACCCGAATCCGCTGGTGGCAGGCAAGGGCGTCCAGGCTCTGCGTGATGCGGGCATCCCCGTCCATGGTCCGCTGCGTGAGGAAGAGGCGCGCAGGCTCAATCGCGGCTTCATCAAGCGCATGAATGAAGGACTGCCGTTCGTGCGCTGCAAGATGGCGATGAGTCTGGACGGACGCACGGCCATGGCGTCCGGCGAGAGTCAGTGGATCACCGGACCAGCTGCCCGCACTGACGTGCAACGCTTGCGGGCCGAATCCTGCGCCATCGTCACCGGCGTCAACACCGTCCTGAGCGATGATCCCTCGCTGAACGTGCGCGCCGACCAGTTGCAGGACCCGCGTGCCATGGCCCTGGCGCTGCGGCAGCCACGCCGGGTCATCATCGATTCCGGGCTGCGGACGCCGCCCGAATCCCGCATCCTCAGTCTGCCTGGCGACGTGTTGTTCCTGGTGGCCAATCCGCATCCGCAGCAGATGCAGCGTTTCGCAGACAGTTCGGCACAGATCCGGCAGGTCAGGGCGCTGCCCGGCGGTCGGGTCGATCTGCGGGATGCCATGCAGTGCCTGGCCCGGGACTTCAGCTGCAACGAAGTCTTGCTGGAGGCCGGCCCGACGCTCAGTGGTGCCATGATTCAGGCGGGGCTGGTGGACGAGGTGATCGTCTACATTGGCGCGAAGTTTCTGGGCAGCGACGCCCTGCCACTGCTCAATCTGCCCGGCCTGCGTCATATGGCCGATCACATCGGACTGGAGATCGTGGACGTGGCCGGCATCGCCGGCGACTGCCGCATCACCGCCCGCATCATCAATCGCTGACTCAGGGAGCGAAGCATGTTTACTGGCATCATCGAAGCGCTCGGCACTGTTGATTCCCTGCAATTGCGGGGCGGCGAATGGCGCCTGAGTGTGCACAGCAGCGCACTGGATTTCAGCGATGTCGTGCTGGGTGACAGCATCGCCGTCAATGGCGTGTGTCTGACCGTCACGCGCCTGACGCACCAGATGTTCGATGCCGATGTCTCCAACGAGACCATGCAGCTGACCACGCTGCACAGTCTTGGCAAAGGCAGTCGCGTGAATCTGGAGAAGGCATTGACGCCGGTCAAGCGTCTGGGCGGGCACATCGTCAGCGGCCATGTGGACGGTGTGGGGGAACTGCTGGAACGTCGCCCTGATGGCGGCAGCATCCGCATGGATTTTCGCGCGCCGGACGCGCTGGCAAAATACATCGCCCAGAAGGGCTCGATCTGCATCGACGGCACCAGTCTGACCGTGAACACGGTCAAGGGGGCCACCTTCAGCATCAATGTGATTCCGCATACGCAGGCGCAAACCATCATTCAGGATTATCGCAGTGGCCAGAAGGTGAATCTTGAAGTGGATCTCATCAGCCGGTATCTGGAACGCCTGATGCAGGGCGAGCACGCCGCCGACGAACAGCACGACAGCAAGGCGGGCACATTGACCCGCGCCTTCCTCGCAGACCAGGGATTCCTGTAAATGAAACTGAACACCGTAGAAGAGATCATCGAAGACATCCGTCAGGGCCGCATGGTCATCCTCATGGATGACGAGGACCGAGAAAATGAGGGCGATCTGGTGATTGCCGCCGAGCGGGTGCGCACGGAAGACATCAACTTCATGGCCACCAATGCACGGGGCCTGATCTGCCTGACACTGAGCCGCGAGCGCTGCGACTTCCTGAACCTGCGTCCGATGGTGACCCGCAACAATACGCAGTTTCACACCAATTTCACGGCCTCCATCGAAGCAGCCACGGGTGTGACCACTGGCATTTCCGCAGCCGACCGTGCGCGTACTATCCAGGTTGCCGTGGCCCGCGACACCAGACCGGAAGACATCGTGCAGCCAGGGCATGTGTTCCCCATCATGGCGCAACCCGGCGGCGTGCTGCAGCGCGCCGGCCATACCGAGGCCGGTTGCGATCTGGCGCGGCTGGCAGGGTTCACACCGGCCGCAGCCATCGTCGAGATCATGAATGAAGACGGCACCATGGCGCGGCGTCCCGACCTGGAGATCTTCGCGCAGAAGCATGGCCTGAAGATCGGCACCATCGTCGATCTCATCCACTACCGCATTGCCAATGAGCGCACGGTGACTCGCAAGGATTCGTGGCCAGTGCAGACCGAGCACGGCGAATTCGTGCTGCATACCTTCACGGACACCATCCTCGGCGGTCCGCATCTGGCCTTCACCATGGGCACTGTGGACGCGCGCGAGCCGACCCTGGTGCGAGTGCACATCGCCAACACTCTGCGGGATGTGTGTGACGTGGTGAATCCGGCCTGGCCAAGCTGGTCCTTCAGCGCGGCGCTGGCAAGAATCGCCCGGGAAGGCCGGGGAGTGGCTGTGTTACTATCTGGTGACGAATATGCAGAGGATATCAACGAGACGCTGGTGAAGGCCTTCGGCGATGAAGCCGGAGCCCCGCGCCGCAATCGCAAGGGCAATGACCTGACCATTGGCACCGGTTCGCAGATTCTGCGCGACCTGGGGGTCGGCAAGATGCGCCTGCTGAGCTATCCGGCACGCTTCCACGCCATTTCCGGATTCGATCTGGAAGTGGTGGAGTTCGTGCCTTACGACGAAAATTTTCAACCCTCGGCGAGTGCAGACCCGGCCTGAATGCTGCCGCGCACCGCGAGTACACGCCCATTGCTGACAAGGTGAGACACACATGAGCACTATCAAGACCATCGAAGGAGATTTCCAGGGCGGTTCCGCACGCTATGCCCTGGTCGTGGCACGCTTCAACAGCTTCGTCGTCGACAAGCTGGTGGAAGGCGCGCTGGACACATTGCGCCGGCACGGCGTGAAAGACGCCGACATCACCATCGTCCGTGCGCCAGGCGCCTGGGAGCTGCCGGTGCTGACGCGCCATGTTCTGGCTGCCGGCACCTATGATGCCGTGATTGCGCTGGGTGCCGTGATTCGTGGCGGCACGCCGCATTTCGAATACGTGGCTGGCGAGTGTGTGAAGGGCCTGAGTGTGGTGAGTCTGGACAGCAGCGTTCCGGTGGCCTTCGGCGTATTGACCGTGGACACCATCGAGCAGGCCATCGAACGTGCAGGCACCAAAGCCGGCAACAAGGGCGCAGAGGCGGCACTGAGTGCGCTGGAAATGGTTAGCGTCATCCGCAAACTGGGCGCCAAATGAAGACAGCAACTCCCCGTCCTCTGCCAGGTCAGCCGGCACGTGATGCCGTGCTGACGGAAGACAGCCCCAAGAAGAAGCTGTCGGACCGGCAGAAGGCGCGACGCATGGTATTGCAGGCGCTTTACCAGTGGCAGCTGGCCGGGGCGCCAGTCACTGATATCCAGGCCGAGTTCCGTGGCTACTATCAAGGCAAGATTGACTGGGCCTACTTCAATGAAGTGTTCCCTGCCATTCCGCCGCGCGTGACCGAGCTGGACGCGGCGCTGACGCCACTGCTGGACCGGGAGATGAGCGCGCTGGACCCCGTCGAGCTGTCACTGCTGCGCTTCGGCATGTATGAATTGCTGCACCGCATCGACGTGCCCTACAAGGTCGTCATCAACGAGTGCGTGGAACTCGCGAAAGTGTTTGGAGCCACTGACGGGCACAAGTACATCAATGGCATTCTCGATCGTGCTGCCCGCACGATCCGCACGCTCGAAGTGTGAACGCGCGTCTGCCGTTGCCGGCAAACTTCATGACCACGCATCTGACCTGAGGCACTGAGGCCTGTCACTTTGGCATCTGACGAATTCGAGATCATTCGCCGGCATTTCAATCGGAGCGAGCTGGCGTTTGCAGTGCCCCAGGTGCCACTGGCAATTGGCGATGACTGTGCGCTGCTGGCGCCGCGCGCCGGCACGCAGCTGGCCGTCTCGATGGACATGCTGCAGGAGGGCGTGCACTTTCTGCCTGATGCAGATCCGTTCCTGCTGGGGCAGCGTACTCTGCTCGTGAATTTGAGTGACCTGGCGGCCATGGGCGCGCAGCCCGTGTGCTTCACACTGGCGCTGAGTCTGCCGCGCCACGACGATGAGTGGCTTGCGCAATTCAGTGCGGGTCTGGCCCGGGTTGCCGTGGCGCATCACTGTCCTCTTGTGGGCGGAGATCTTACGGCAAGTGCCCGCGACAGTGCGGGAGCCCCCGGTGCGCTGACCCTCTGCGTGCAGGTACACGGCGAAGTGCCGGCTGGCGGCGGTCTGCGGCGCAGTGGCGCGCAGGTGGGCGACGGCATTTACGTGACGGGCACGCTGGGCGACGCCGCTGCAGGGCTGCGGGTGCTGCGCGACGGGGCATGGCCCAGGCTTGCTCCGCAGCTGCGCAATGAGCTGGTGCAGGCGTTTCAGCTGCCCGAGTCCCGTGTTGCTGCCGGGCTGGCCTTGAGGGATATTGCCAATGCCGCGATCGACTTGTCCGACGGTCTGGCATCCGATCTGGTCCATGTGTTGAACGCCAGCGGCGTGGGGGCGCGCATCGACCTGGACGCCCTGCCACTGTCTGCCGCGCTGCTCGCCGCAGCAGAACCTGACGAGCGATTGCAGCTGGCCCTGGGGGGCGGCGACGATTACGAATTGTGTTTTACCGTGCCGCCGGAACGCGCTGCGGACATGACGGCGAAGATGGCAGCGTTGCAGACACCGGTGCGGCGCATCGGCGAAGTGCTGGCCGGCAGGGGGCTGCAGTGGTGGCGCGCTGGCGCACAGCAGCGGCTTGATGTGCAGGGCTACAATCATTTTGCCAGCGCAGAACGGGAGCAGGATCATGGCTGAGTCGCGCAGCGCCACGCCAGCCTCTGTGTGGCGCAATCCGGTTCACTTCGCTGCCTTTGGTTTTGGCAGCGGTGCTGCGCCTGTGGCACCCGGCACCTTCGGAACGGCCATGGCGGTGTTGCTTTATCTGCTGTTGCCAGCCATGAGCCCGTGGGTCTATGCGCTGTTTGTGCTGATCAGTTTCCTTGCCGGCGTCTGGTTGTGTGGCACCACCGCGCATGATATCGGTGTGGAAGACCACGGCGGCATTGTGTGGGATGAGTTTGTCGGTTACTGGATCACGATGTTCATGGCCCC
>CAYWMC010000167.1:0-5405 GCA_964459345.1 uncultured Klebsiella sp.
GTTGGCTGCAGTCAGAATATTGTTGTTGGAACGGTAATTCTGTTCCAGCTTGATCAGCTTCAGGCTGGGATAATCCTTCTCAAGCTGAATCATGTTCTCGGGTTTGGCGCCGCGCCAGGAATAGATCGACTGGTCGTCGTCGCCCACCACAGTCAGTCCGCTGCGCGGGCCCACCAGCAGTTTCACCAGCAGATACTGGCCTGTGTTGGTGTCCTGATACTCGTCCACCAGCAGGTAGTGGATGCGGTTCTGCCAGCGCTCCAGCACGTCTCTGTGGGTCTGGAAAAGCACGACAGGCAACAGAATCAGATCGTCAAAATCCACGGCATTGAAGGCCGCAAGATGCCGTTGATACTGCGTGTAGACGCGCGCCGCGAACACTTCCTCCGGCTCGGCCGCCAGCAGGTTCGCCTGGTCGGGCATCACCAGCTGGTTCTTCCAGTTCGAGATGGTGCTCTGCAGAAACTTGAGCTGCTCGTCACTCAATTCCGAATCCTTGTGCAGTAGACTCTTCAAAAGTGACTGGCTGTCCTGGCTGTCGAAGATGGAAAACCCCGACTTGAATCCGAGTTTTGCGTGTTCCTTGCGAATGATGGTCAGACCGAGATGGTGAAACGTCGAGATCGTGAGGCCGCGGATATTGCTGCCACCTTCGCGCTCACGTGAGAGTTTTCCGACGCGCTCCTTCATCTCGCGCGCGGCCTTGTTGGTAAAGGTCACCGCCGCAATCCGGTGGGCCGGATAGCCGCATTCGTTGATCAGATAACTGATCTTCTGCGTAATGACGCTGGTCTTGCCGCTGCCCGCACCGGCGAGCACAAGCAAAGGGGAGCTGATGTATTTCACAGCTTCCAGCTGACGGGGATTGAGTTTGTTCACAGGGAGATAGAAAAAGTCATTACTGGCAATGGGTTGGCGTGTTCCCTATTATATACACGCGAACCTCGCAAGCCTCGAAGAGAATGGATTATTTCAGGGCGCACAAATATTTTCACAAGAGCGCACATTGCGCTGAAGTATTCCGGCTTTTGAGCCGATAACAATATTCATATTGTTGTTTCGTGGAGCAGTGCAGTGCGAATACTGCTGATTGCCGATCAGGACGCCGAGTACAAACAGCTCGAGCGACTGGTGGGCGACATAGAAGGTGCCAGACATCAGTTGACCTGGTGCCAGGCAGATATCAGTGTCCTCGAAGCGACGCTGGTAAGTTCTTTCCATGTGATCCTCTGGGGTCGGGTGTCCGAACCCCGCCTCTCCCGCAAGATTCTCGCAGAGCTCAACCGTCAGAAAGTCAAAGCCCCTGTCATCGTCATCACCGACCGTCTGCCTGCCGGGGCCGACGCCGATGCGTGCATGCGGGGTGAATCCGACATTCTGCTGCGCGAACACCTGACTCCTTCCGCGCTGGCCCGCGCGCTGGCACTGGCCGTGAAGCCTGGCGCTGAAAGTGCTGCCGCACTCAATGTCGACCCCCTGACGGGGCTGAGCAATCGCGGGGAATTTCGTGAGCAGCTCGATCGCTTGCTGGCCAATGCCACGACGCCCGAGTCTGTGGGCCTGCTGCTCATCGACGTGGACCAGTTCAAGAAAGTGAACGCTTCCTATGGACAGGTGGCTGGCGACGCCTTGATTCAACTGATTGCCGAACGCATCGGGACATGCCTTTCCGCGCATCAGTCCCTGGCGCGTATTGGTGGCAATGAGTTCGCGGTGGTGTACCAGAATGCGCTGGGCTCCGTGGAATCCGAGTGCCGCATCAATCTTGAACGCATCCTCCAGGCCATGGCCAAGCCCTTCCCCGTTGCCCAGCATGCCATTCGCATGAACGTCAGCATGGGCATTGCCATGAACAAGGAACCCGGCATGTCGGTGGACGTGATGCTGGCCAATGCCGACATGGCCATGCGCATTGCCAAGCGCGAGAAAGGCAGCAATTACCAGTTCTATACCAAGGACATGACGGATGCGGCGCAGAAGATTCTGCGTCTGGAAGCCGAGATCCGCCGCGCCATCCGCAACGAAGAATTCGTGCTGCACTATCAGCCGCGCATCGACATCACCAGCAATCGCATTGTCGGCGCCGAAGGCCTGGTGCGCTGGCAGCATCCCACCCGCGGTCTGCTGCCCCCGGCCGAGTTCATCGCCGTGGCAGAGGAAAGCGGGCTGATTGTCCCGCTGGGCTACTGGGTGGTGCATCAGGCCTGCAAGGATCTGAACGAGCTGAACCTGAAGGGCTTCGACGATGTGCAGCTGGCTGTGAATGTGTCGTTCAAGCAGTTCCAGGACAAGAACTTCGTGCAGACCGTGGCCAACATCATGAACAAGCACAAGATCACCGAGGGCCGTCTGGAGTTCGAGCTGACCGAGACCACCATGATGATCGAGGGCCAGGCCGTCGATCAGAGCCTGCGACGCCTCAGTGAGCTGGGCATCGATATCTCCCTGGACGACTTCGGCACCGGCTATTCCTCGTTCGCGCACATTCAGCGCCTGCCCATCTCGGTGCTCAAGATCGACCGCTCCTTCGTGGGCAGCGTCACCAGCAATGAAGACGACGCCACCATCGTCAAAGCCATCATCAATCTGGCCCACAGCCTGAACATGCAGGTGATTGCCGAAGGCGCCGAGACTGCCGAGCAGGTGGATTTCCTGGGCAAGAACCACTGCGATCAGGTGCAGGGCTTCTTCTTCAGCAAGGCCGTGACGTTCGACGACCTCAAGGCGCTGTTGTTGCAGGACGACTTCGTTGACCGCCGCATCCAGTCCGTCCTCGCCCTCGGCGGCGCATTGCGCTAAGCCTTCGCCTTGCCAGAATGCCTGGCGTGCTCTACACCTTGAAGGAGCGCACATACGCGCCTCCCTTCCACCAGACACCGCCCACGGATGGTCGCATGTCACTGGCTATCGTCTACACCCGCGCCAACATCGGCATTGATGCGCCGCTGGTCACCGTTGAAACCCACTTGTCCAATGGCCTTCCCTCCCTCGCCATCGTGGGCCTGCCCGAGGCCGCCGTGCGCGAGAGCAAGGAGCGCGTGCGCAGTGCCATTCTCAATGCCGGCCTGGAATTTCCCACCCGGCGCATGACCATCAATCTGGCGCCAGCCGACCTGCCCAAGAGCGGAGGCCGCTACGACCTCGCCATCGCGCTCAGCATTCTGGCGGCCTCGGGCCAGATTCCCCCACAGAGTCTTGGCGGATTCGAAGTGCTGGGAGAACTGGCCTTGAATGGCGCCCTGCGTGCCGTGCATGGCGTGCTGCCTGCCGTGCTGGCGGCGCGGGAACAGGGCCGCACGCTGCTGCTGCCGGCCGTGAACAGCGGCGAGGCCTCGCTGGTGCGCGGCGTACGGGCGCTGGCCGGGGGCCATCTGCTGGAAGTGTGCACGCAGCTGCGCTCCGGCAAGGGCATGCAGCGCTGCGACTTTCAGGAGCCGCCGCTGATGGCGTCAGAGTGTCCCGAAGGCATCCGCTTCGCCGACATCAAGGGCCAGCACGCCGCCAAGCGCGCCCTGCAGGTAGCTGCTGCCGGGGCCCACAACATCCTGTTCATCGGCCCGCCAGGCACGGGCAAGACGCTGCTGGCCAACTCGCTGGTGACCCTGCTGCCGCCGCTGGACGAAGCCGACGCACTGGAGGCCGCCGCCATCAAGTCCATTGCCCGCCAGCCAATCGACGCCGCGCGCTGGCTGCAGCCGGAATTCCGCGCGCCCCACCACACGGCCACCAGCATCGCACTGGTGGGCGGCGGCGCCCAGGCCAGCCCGGGCGAGATCACTCTGGCACACCGCGGCGTGCTGTTCCTGGACGAGCTGCCCGAGTTCAACCGCAGTGTGCTGGAGGTGCTGCGCGAGCCGCTGGAGTCCGGCCACATCACCATCAGCCGCGCAAGCTATCGACTGCAACTGCCTGCCAATTTTCAGCTGGTGGCGGCGATGAACCCGTGCAAATGCGGCTACCACGGCGACCCTGACGGCCGTTGTCGCTGCACCCCCGAAGGCGTGCAGCGCTATCTGGAAAAGATCTCCGGCCCCTTGCTCGACCGCATTGACCTGATCGTGGAAGTGCCGCGCCTGGCGCCCCACGAGCTGCGCGCCGTGCGCGAGTCCGCCCCCATCAATGATGCCACTGGCAGCCAGCAGAACGTGGCCCGCATTCGCGCGTGCCGGCAACTGCAGAAGCAACGCAACGGCAAACTCAACAGCGACATGAGTGCCAACGAGATCGAAACCTTCTGCGTGCTGGACGACAAGAGTGAGCAGTTTCTGGAACTGGCTGTCCAGAAACTGAAGCTCTCGGCGCGCGCGCATCATCGCATTCTCAAGATCGCGCGCACGATTGCGGACATGGATGGGCGCGAGGCAATCGCGCAGCAGGATCTGGCGGAGGCGATCTCTTATCGGCGGGTGGAGAGGTTTTTCAGAGAGTAACAGCGCGCGCCTTCGGTGTTGCCTCGCCCGCGCCTTGACGTTAGGCTTCCACCTGAATCAAGACAACGAGTATTTGTGACACTCATGGAAAGAACCAACACTTCTCCGGTGGCGACGGGCATGATGCCTGCGGCGCCGGCCTGGGAAATCGACAAGGTTCACAGGCTGTGGGACGCACTGGCCGATTGCGACACCTCTCGCGTCGATGACACCCGCACCCAGCTTCTGAACAGCCTCTGCGAGCTTGTGGGCGCTCAGAGTGCCGCTCTGCTCGGCCTCGTACGCATGGACTCCTCGCATCCCGAAGATGCCTTGAAAGGCTGGCGTCTGCGCCTGGTCCATCATCTGAATCCTACGCCGGCGCTCAAGGAAGCCTCGCGCATCCAGCGGCGCCTGATCGAAGAAGGCATCTACGATGCCACCGTTGTTGCCAATCTGCGTGGTGCAGGAGTCTTTCGTGCGAATCGGCTCTGCGACCTGGTGCCGCAGGACTGGTTTCAGGGAGTTTATTACCGCGACTGGTATCTCGCTCTGGATCGACGTGACTGCATCTGGGTATGCGCGCCGGTGAGTGCTCAGGTGGAAGTCGCCTACGGGATCTACCGCACGTGCGACCATGCACCCTTCAGTGAAGCCGAGCGTGACATCGTGGCCTATGCCCTGCGCGGACTGCGCTGGCTGCATCGGCAGCAGATGCTGAACTACGGGCTGCAGCTGGCGGGAGACCCGTTGACCGATCTGGAACAGCGCATCCTTGAGCTGTTACTCGGCGGCAGGACCGACAAGCAGATCGCCGCAGAACTGCAGCAAAGCCCCTACACCACCCAGGAATACGTCGCGCGACTTCTACGCAAGTATGGCGTTCCCAATCGCACTGCAGCTCTTTTCATGCAAGGCGGCATGACTTCGCGGACTTTGGCCTGCAAATTATCGCAAACGATCGGGGAATCGTTTGTGAGTTTCACTGAGCTCAAA
>CAYWMC010000167.1:5415-5840 GCA_964459345.1 uncultured Klebsiella sp.
TCGCGCTGTGGCTTGGCAAATCCTACTGACAATTTGTCCGGATACCCCTGATTTCAGGGGTATCCCTGAGCAAAGTCGCCAATGCATCATCCCGAGACCGCGCCACCGCAAGTGGTCCACTCTACTGTTTCGGGATTCCGCACATGAACCGCATCTATCGGCTTGTCTTCAACCATTCGCGCAACTGCTGGAGTGTTGTGTCCGAGCAGGCTGCGGCCCGTGGCAGAAAAGCCAGCGCCCGCACTGGACGCGCCGGGGTGCGAGCAGCCGCGCTGACCCTGCTGAGTGCCTCGGCCACTCTTTCCGTCGAGGCGCTGGCCGCGTGCCAGACCCCGCAGCAGTGGCTGACGGGGGCCAGCACCATCTACAGCACAGCGCAGCTGCTGCCGCCGGACATCGCCAGCATGTCCCGCACGCCGTTCGCC
>CAYWMC010000168.1:0-5815 GCA_964459345.1 uncultured Klebsiella sp.
GATTCGAGAAGAAAAATGCTGGCATCTTTTGGTCACTCCGCCGACAATCAGGCGCTACGTGAATACTGCAACAAGGCCGGTTTCGGCCCTCTTCACGAGCAGTTGCAGAGCAGGTTGAAGACCTGCGCCGAACTGACTGATATCAATGGGGCAATAGTGCACCGCAGCAGGCTGAGCAATCGCCATGTGCTGGATATCATGCAGGGCAAATCGGCGCATGCCAGTGTCTACACCAGTCAGGGTGGGACCAATAAACAGACAGAATCCCGGGCCATCGCGAAGGCCTGACGACAACAAGATGCGTAAATGGCACTAAATGACGGACCAGACCGCTACTACTACGGCGCTGGCGACATCTTCGGGGTGTTGCGGGCACTGCAGGCAGAGCGAAGCAGCGTGAACGTGCAGTTCGATAACGGCGCGCAGCTGTACAACACCATGATTCTGGATGCCAATCTGGCCGAACGCTATTTCCTGATGGACGAAGTGACACCCCGCGATGGTCACCGCAAGATCGAGGACGGCGTCTCCTTCAGCATCCGCGCCAGCATCAACGGCATCAAGGTGCACGCCAAGGACCTGGTCCGCGGCCGCATCCTCAAGAATGCCGACGGCATCTACTACCAGATCCCCTTCCCCGCCAAGATGCTGTATCTGCAGCGCCGCGAAGCCTTCCGCGCCTATGTGCCCGGCAGCATGGCGGCCATTGCACGCTTCAGCTCCCTGGACCGCGAGCAGTTCCTGAACGGCCGCGTGATCAACATGTCTGCGACAGGCATCCGGGTGTCATTTCCAGGGCAGATCGAACCGGAATTGCAGATGAACGAGAGCTTCGATGCCTTCATCCAGATTCAGGCGCAGGAGCAGAACCTGGACGTGAAGATCGAGATTGTCTATTACGAGTACAACAAGGACCGCGACCAGACCATGTGCGGATGCCGCTTTGTGGATCTGCAGCGCGCCAATCAGATCATCATCAATCGCTTCGTGACTTTCCTGCAGAGGGAAGAGCTCGTCTGAGCGCTTCCCAGCGCGGCAGATCTTCCGGGCGGTCCACATCCCAGCGCGGTTCCAGCTCCACCCACCCCAGCCCTTGTGCCAGCAGATTGGCGCGCGTTTTTTCCAGCACCTGCGCAGTTCCCCAGGGCACATCCTCGAACAGGCAATCCGGCACGCTGCGCAGGCCCAGCAGCACGTAGCCGCCATCCTCGGCAGGACCAATCACGATGTCAGCGCCTGCCTCCAGATGCCCCAGCGCACGGCGCAGATAATCGGCATCCACCGAAGGGCAGTCTGCCCCCACCAAGACGACGTAGCTGGCGCGCTGCAGCACCTGTCTAGCACAAGTCGCCATGCGCACACCGAGCCCGCCCTCTGATTGCATGAATATATTCTTTATATTACATATGGATGTGAACACTTTTTCATGCAATGAATCACCTTCAAGGCTGCCATCTCCCACGGCCACCCACAGCTCCACGGGACACAGCGCGGCCGCTTCCATGTTCTTGAAAACAAATTGAATCAATGACTTGTGAAGAGAAAGCGCACCATCTTCACCGAGCAGCGGCTGCATGCGGGTCTTGACAGCGCCGCGCCGGGGGGTCTTGGCAAACACGGCAAGCACACCGCGCGAGTACTCCATTTTTTCTTTCATATTCATTGGCTTGCTACTTCTTCTTCACGTACATGGAATGCAGCCTGGCGGGCGCGACACCGAGCACATAGAGCAGCCGCAGCCACCACATCAGCAGCACCGTACGGGCAATTCCATTGGTTTCCCAGCGCCGGCTGGAGGTCGTCACCCGCTCCCGCAGGCACAGGGGCCGGGCCAGGCGACGCAGAGTCTTGGTGATGGCGACATCTTCCATGAGGGGCACGGCAGGAAACCCGCCGATGTCGCGAAACAGCGCCGAGCGGACAAACAAGGCCTGGTCGCCCGTGGCCACCCCGGAGACGCGGGAACGCAGATTGATCATCGTCTCGATCACCCGAAAGGCCGGATGCCCGCCGCTGAGTCGCACATCGAAGCGGCCCCACTGCACCGATCTGTGAGCGAAATGCTGTTGCAGCAACGTGATGGCGTCGTGTGGCAGACGCGTGTCGATATGCAGAAACAGCAGCACATCGCCTGTGGCCACGGCCGCCCCGGCATTCATCTGCCGCGCCCTGCCCGGCTGCGTGCTGATGACGCGATCTGCAAGGGGAGCAGCCAGAACGGGGCCGTTGTCACGACTGCCCCCATCCACCACGATCAGTTCATGGCCAGCCGCCCGGGCTTCCTGAAGCAGAGGCAGATGTGCCTGCAGAGCGCCCGCTTCATTCAGAACCGGCAGGATGATGCTGATACGCAGTGGCGACACGATAGGGAGGTTTCCTTGGCGAAGTGCGGGCGATTCTATGCCACACCCCCGCAAAATACATCCCGCCGCCCGCGTCCATAGTGGTCGCATTTGCTTGCTTTCTGCCCAAATTGGCCACAATCAGGGCTATCCACGGCAGATCGAAAGCAGGATAATGCCCGGCGTGTCAAGGTGTAGAGAAATGACAACTTTTTCCAGTTCAGCGGGCAACAAAACGGCCAACCTGCCGTTCTTAATGACGAGGAGTAACAGTCTGATCCAGCGACCCTGAGATGTGGTCACTGTCTTTAGCGACGTCCGAGCCCGGGACATCGCCATGATCAGTACTTTAGAAGCAATGAACGTTGAAAATTTTTACATTATTGCGACAGCCCCCAACGAGCCCACTCTGCAAGTGAATATCTCCGGCCCTTACCTCACCAGACAGGCAGCGGAAGCTGATCTGACGGCGGCCATAGGCGAAGCGGTAGGACTGGACCCTGCAGCAAAGGACTACGAGTACAAGATCTCCAAGATCGCCTGTCAGAAGCCAGGCGTGATTCAGCATATGGCCTGCCACATGGGCCAGCGCCTGTAACAGGAGACTGTCGGGAGCCCCGCACGCCGCAGTCGCCTTGCACAGACTGCACTGAAACGAGAGAGAGGTTTTTGTGAAAAATCTGGATCCGCTTCATCACATCAGCATCATCGAATCCCGTGGCACCAACTGTGCCTGGGTGCGCATCCGTTACGACGACAAGCAATTTCAGGAATCCTTCCCCTTTCGCCGGTATGGCGGCAAGGAGCAGGCCATCGCCGCTGCCATCAGGAAGCGCGACGAAGAAGGCCGCCGCATCTATGGCGACAACTGGCCCTTCACCAAATTCAGCCCCCGCAAGGTGTCTCCCCTGAACTCGTCAGGCGAGATCGGCGTGAGCTATTCCGAGAGCGACCACGCCTGGGTGGCCACGTGGCAGGAAAACATCGACGGCAAGCGCCGCCAGCGCAACGCCTACTTCTCCATTGCCAAGTACGGCGACAAGAAGGCCCGCACCATGGCCGTCCAGCGCAGGCGCGCCGAGGTGGAGAAGAACAAGATCGGCGCATAAGCGTGGGAGCGTACCCGTGGGCATAAAGGCCTGCCGCGCGAACCGATTCCGGAATTCGCGTGCTATACTCCGCGCCCTGTCCAGACAGCCAGACCTAGAAACACCCCCCACCCTTGCTCCGGTGGCACAGCTGGATAGCGCGGTCCCCTCCTAAGGGACAGGTCGCAGGTTCAAATCCTGCCCGGGGCACCAAACACTGTTCCAGCAACGTCCAAACCCGTCTAAAAACTCAATAAATTCATGACATAAGGCTTGATAGGTCGTCCAGTGGCGTCCTACCATGTACCCCTGAATCCAAACTACCTGGGGGTACGTCTCGGGGTACATTGATACCCTCGAAAATTGATACCCCCAACAGGGGTACTTATGTCGCTCTCCGACCTGAAGATTAAAGCAGCAAAGCCCACTGAAAGAGACTACAAACTTGCCGACGAGAAAGGTCTCTACCTGCTGGTCAAAACCAATGGAGGCAAGTACTGGCGCCTCAAATACCGCATTGATGGCAAAGAAAAGCTGATGGCCCTGGGCGTCTATCCAGACACCTCACTGGCGCTCGCCAGAAGCAAGCGCGACGAAGCCCGTGCCCTTCTGGCCAATGGCATTGACCCGATGGGCAACAAGCACGCCGTCAAGGCAGCCCAGCAGGCCGCCAGCACCAACAGCTTCGAGATCGTGGCCAATGAGTGGTTAAGCAAGCGCGGCAAGAAATCGGAAGGCAATGATCAGCGCCTGCACAATCTGCTGCACAGAGACCTCTTCCCGTGGCTTGGAAGTCGACCGATTGATGAAATCACGCCGTTTGAGCTTCTGCAGGTTCTGCGACGGATTGAAGAGCGCGGTGCCGTTGAGGCCGCGCACAGAGCCAAGCAGTACGCAGGCCTGATCTATCGCTACGCAGTCGCGACAGGACGCGTGGAGCGCGATATCAGCGCCGATCTGAGTGGCGCCCTGAAAACCACCACGACGAAGCACTTTGCCTCCATCACCAACCCGAAGGAGGTGTCCAAGCTTCTGATCGCCATCGATCAATATACTGGCACCCCTGTGGTCCATGCCGCGCTAAAGCTTTCCCCCCTCTTCTTCTGCCGGCCTGGCGAACTGCGCCACCTGGAGTGGAGCGAAGTGAACTGGGAGGAAAGTCACATCGAGATCCCCGGTCACAAGATGAAGATGGGCCAGCCTCACATCATTCCGCTGTGCCGGCAGGCCATCGAGATTCTGAAAGAACTGCAGCCCATTACTGCTCGCAGCCTCTACATTTTCCCGAGTGCTCGTGGTGCCAGCCGCCCACTCAGCGAGAACGGCGTGCGCACTGCTCTGCGCAATATCGGGTACACCAATGAACAGATGACGCCCCATGGCTTCAGAGCAATGGCCAGAACGCTGCTGGACGAGGTGCTGGAGGTGCCTGTGGAGTGGATCGAGCAACAGCTGGCGCATTCGGTGAAGGACGCCAATGGGCGGGCGTATAATCGCACCAAGCATCTGAAGCAGAGGAAGGAGATGATGCAGAGGTGGGGAGATTATTTGGACAACCTCCGAGGCAAAATCGATCGCTAGAACTGACTCCTGCAAGTACTTCAAGAGCTGCAGTCACGAAGCTCCAGCAACTGGCGAGCCCCCGATATTCTAGACACTTGATAGCGTTACACTAACGCATTCAAGAGGTGTCTGAATATGTCCGCAGAACGCTATCCTGAAGATTTCAAAATTGAAGCAGTGAAGCAGGTCACTGATCGAGGTTACAAGATCGCTGAGGTCGCGCAGCAACTTGGTGTGACCGTAAAGAGCATACATGTCTGGATCAACAGGTTCGGCAGTTGTCTAGTAAATCGGAGGCGTGCCAGTCTGTAATGACTTCAAAATCCTGCACTGACTTACATTGTGTTCCTTGCACGACGACGCCAGCAGTGCCAGATCTTTCTCCAGCAGTTGCATCTCCTTGATCGTGTCCCTGACGTTTTCCAGTTGATTCCGCACGATCTGATCCACCTCTGTGCACGGAGCGGTGCCAAACGCCTGCACCTTCACCAGTTTGCGGATGCTGTCGATGGGAATACGCAGATCACGGCAGCGTCTGACGAAGCGCAACAGCTCGAGCGAATTCTGCCCGTACTCCCGATAGCCGTTCTCGGCTCGAACTGCTTTCGGCAACAATCCGATCTCTTCGTAGTAGCGGATGGTCTTGGCGGACACACCTGAATGTTGAGACAGCTTGTTGATCTTCATCACGGCGCTTGACCTTCTAGTAACAGGAAGCTTTATCGTACTCCCAGTTCTCGCACAAGGCGAGTTCATGAGGAGGAAATAATGTCAGGTTGCTGTGCACATGACGCCGTCGAGCGTCGCGAACGTCAGTTGTTG
>CAYWMC010000169.1:0-5784 GCA_964459345.1 uncultured Klebsiella sp.
TGCCGATGTCGAACCAGCGCCCCGCAAACTGCTCCCCCGCCACCTGCCCCGCCGCGATGGCCTTGTCGGGCACTGGCCGCAGCGGCAGGGGTTCCTCGGACAGCCCCGCAAACAGCGCCGGGTGCATGACGCTGACGCCACTGTAGGTGCAGCCACGCACGGTATCGGCGGCCACACGCAGGCGCAGCCGGTGCGCATCGTCGAGTACGAAGTCGCCCTGGGGGTGGTGCGGCGGGTTGTCCACCATCACCAGGCGGGCCAGGGTGGCGTATCCGTCCACGGGCTGCAGGGTTCGGAAGTCATAGTCAGTCCAGATGTCGCCGCTGACCACCGCAAAGGCCTCACTGCCCAGCAGCGGCAGCGCCTTGACGATACCGCCGGCGGTTTCCAGACGCACTGTCTCGCGGGAATACTGAATCTGCACGCCATAGCGACTGCCATCGCCCAGTGCGGCCTCGAGCCTGTCGCCCAGATGAAAGTGATTGATGACGATCTCGCGGATACCTGCGGCGGCAAGATTGCGCAGATGGTATTCGATGAGGGCACTGCCCCCGGCCTGCAGCAGCGGTTTCGGAAGATGGTCCGTCAGCGGACGCATGCGGGTGCCCAGGCCTGCCGCCAGGATGATGGCCTTCACGCCACGCCCTCGGGCAATGCGAAGGCCTGCAGGCGCGGATATGCCAGGGGCAGCACGCGGTTCTGGAACCAGTGATTGAAATCGGCCATCTCGGGATGTCCGGCGGCCACACGCAGCACGTAGTCGATCACCAGCGGCACATCGGCCATGTAACGTGGCTTGCCGTCGCGCAGATTGAGCCGGCAGAAGATGCCGATCACCTTGATGTGGCGCTGCAGCCCCATCAGGTCGAAATCCCGCAGAAAGGCGGCATCGGCGGCCGTGCCGGTGCCGGCCAGTATGCCGCGCTGCACGGCTTTTTCGCGGAACTGCAGCGCCCATGCGCGCACCCGCGCATCCGGCCATACGATGTAACAATCACGCAACAAGGAAACCAGATCGTAGGTGCACGGCCCGAACACGGCGTCCTGAAAATCGATGACCCCCGGCGCGTGGTGCACATCACCTTCGAGGACCATCAGATTGCGGGAATGATAGTCGCGGTGCACGCAGACTTGCGGCTGAGCCAGTGCGGCATCTTCCAGAAAGGTCCAGGTGCGCTCGAGCAGGGCGCGCTCGTCGGCGCTCAGCGTGATCTCCAGGAAGCGCTCGCAGAACCAGTGATCGAACAAGGACAGCTCCGTGCGCAGCAGCTGCCGGTTGTAAGGTGCCAGTTCGCTGCCATTGCCGCGGGCCTGCAGTTCGATCAGTGCATTCATCGCTGCCGTGTACAGGGCATCCACGCCGGACGCGGTCTGCAGCGCAGGCAGAAACAGCGCATCGCCGAAATCTTCCAGCAGCATGAAACCCTGGTCGAAGTCGGCTCGCAGCACCCGCGGGGTCAGCATGCCGGCTGCGCGAAAAAGCTGCGCCACGCGCACGAAGCGCCGGCAGTCCTCGTGGGCGGGCGGCGCATCCACCAGAATGTAGCGCGTGGCCTGCAGGAGTTCCTGCCAGCGCGGCTCGACGCTGCCAGGCGCCTGCGGCAGCACGATGCGGAAGTAACGGCGAAAACTCGCGTCACCCGACACCGTGTGAATGCTGCCTTGCGGCAGCGCACTGCCCGCCATGTCCTGCAGACACTGGCGCGCCCATGCGGCCAGTGCGTCCTTTCTCTGATCCATTGCCTGTGGTTTCCGCAGTATTTCTATCCTGTGCCCAATGAATTACCATGCCGACCTGAATTCCGAGCCATTCTATTGGATTGCCTGCAACAATGCAGTTTCGAAAAAGCCTTTTGTGCTCCCGCATTTCCCTGATCCTGGCCACTGGTGCATTGCTGAGTTCGCACGCGAACACAGCCCTCGCGCAGCAAAGTGCTTCGGACAACGGACAATGGACCTGCCGCGCCGACGCCTCGGGCGCCTGGCAATGTGCCGAGAATCCAGCTGCTGCCCGCAGCACCGTGAACGCCGGCGTCGTCGTGACCCGCGGAGCGCGTGCCGATGCAGTGTCTGGCGCCCGCACTGGCAGCGCCGCGACGGCACAGACCGGAACGACAGGCCGCGCCGCGAATGACTGGGTGCCGATGGAGCAGATGACGGCCGCACAGCGGGCCGCGCTGCCAGCCAATTGCTGTGGCGCCTTCATCGAACCTGCTCGCACAGGGCTGGACGGACAGGTGCTCGACGCGACGGCTGACCCGGCCGGTGCCCCTACCCTCTTCACGGCCCCTGGCGCCATCGAGCAGGACACCAGCGAGCGCGTCAACATCGCCGGTGCTGTCAGCATCCAGCAGGGCAACCGCACCATCCGCAACTCCGTCTCCACGCAGATTGATCAACAGGCTGACACCATCACCCTGACGGGCGATGTGGAATTCCGCGAGCCTGGCGTGCTGCTGACCGGCAGTGGCGCCTTCGTCGATCAGGCCAACAGCCAGAACCGCATCGACAATGCGTCCTACGTGCTGCACCAGTACGGCGTGCATGGCGCGGCCAGCGTGATTGTCTATGACAGCGAAGGCGAAGTGCTGGCCATCGAGAACGGCGAATTCAGCCGCTGCGAACCGGGCAACGAGTTCTGGACACTGCAGTCGCGCCGCATGCGCCTGGACACGGCGGCAGGCATCGGCACGGCGGAAGGCGTGACCCTGCGCATCAAGGATGTGCCGGTGTTCCACTACCCGTTCACGGTGCCCTTCCCGCTCGGCGATCAGCGTGTCTCCGGCTTCCTGGCACCCAGCATCGGGTCCACCAGTGATGGCGGTCTGGATGTCGCGGTGCCCTACTACCTGAACCTGGCGCCCCACTACGATGCCACGCTCACACCGCGCCTGATTGGCGACCGTGGTGCGATGGCCAGTGGCGAGTTCCGCTATCTGGCGGACTGGTCCATGAACACCGTGAGCGCCTCTTTGCTGCCGGGCGACAAGCGCTTCGATGCTGCCACCGCCGGCGTGCCAGGTTCGGACTCCCCGGCCCGCGAAGACCGCTGGTTCGTGGGCGTGCAGCATGCCGGCCAGCTGGGCGAGCGCTGGTCCACCGCCATCAACTACGAAGCCGTGAGCGATGACCGCTACTTCCGCGACCTGGGCTCCAGCGGCCTGACCGTGTCCAGCCGCACCCATCTGCAACGCAATGGCCAGCTCAATTACCGCGCACCGAACTGGTATGCGGGCACCCGCGTGCAGCGCATCGACATCATCGATCCCTACATCTCTGCCAGCGATCTGAACATTCCCTATGACCGCCTGCCGGAGCTGACCCTCGGCGCCGCCCAGTCGCTGGGTGGCCTGCAACTGCGGGTGGAAGGCAGCCATGTGCGCTTCGACCGGTCGCTGGATCGCGACGGCCTGACACCCGCACAGATCGACGCCGGGGCGCTGGTGCAAGGCAGCCGTCTGCATGTGGAGCCCCAGATCAGCTGGCCCGTGCGCGGCGACGCCGGCTTCTTCGTGCCGACCGCAGGCTACCGCTACACGCAATGGGACCTGGAACAGCAGGCGCTGGGCACGGTGCAGGACCCGGATCGTGGCCTGGGCCTCTTCAGCCTGGACACCGGGCTGGTGTTCGAGCGGCCCATGTCCCGTGGCAATGGCTTCGTGCAGACGCTGGAACCGCGCCTGTTCTACCTGTTCAGCGAGCAGGAAGACCAGTCGCTGCTGCCCACCTTCGACAGCGCGCAGATCAACTTCAATTACGGACAGCTGTTCCGCAGCGACCGCTTCAGCGGCCATGACCGCATTGGCGATGCCGATCAGCTGAGCCTGGCCCTGAGCACCCGCTTCATCAGCGGCAGCGGCGAAGAGCGTGGACGCCTGAGTATCGGCCAGATCATCCACTTCGAAGACCGCATCGTCGCACTGGACAGCCCCCTGCAAAGCTGGGTGACCCTGCAGCCACGCAACACCGACCGCTCGGCTCTTGTGGGCGAGGCGTTCTACCTGCTCAGCGAGCAGTGGCGCCTGAACAGCGACCTGCAGTGGAACGAGGATCAGCAGCACGTCGACGAGAGCAGTGTGTCCCTGCGCTATCAGGGAGACGAGAACCATATCTTCAACATCGGCTACCGTTTCCGACGCCTGGTGGACCTCTACGGACCAGTGCCCGCGGGGCTCGATCCACGCATCAAACAGAGCGATGTCTCGGGCGTCTGGCCCCTGAACAATAATTGGCGTTTGCTGGGTCGATGGCACTATGATCACAGCAACAGCCGCAACCTGGACACCTTCGCCGGTGTCGAATACAGCAATTGCTGCGCGACAATCCGCCTGGTGGCCCGCGAGTGGATCGACGATGACGAATTCTTCCTCTTGCAGGACGACACCAACACCGGCGTCTTTTTCCAGCTGACCCTCAACGGCCTCGGCAATGTCAGCGGCGGCGGCATCAGCAGAATGCTCAGTGACGGGATCCTGGGCTTCAAGGAGTATGGAACCAATGAATAAGGCTTTTTGCGTGCGTCTGCTGGCGCTAATGCTGCTGGGCCTGATGGCCGGCAATGCCCTGGCCCAGCGTCAGGTGCTGGACAAGGTGGTCGCCATTGTTGACGAAGGCGTGGTGCTGCAGAGCGAACTCGACACCCGCCTCGCCGAAGCCCGCGAACAGATGACGGCATCCGGCCAGCCCGTACCGCCGGCTGCCCAGCTGCGCGAACAGGCACTGGAATCCCTGGTGGTGGAAAACCTGCAGATGCAGCTGGTCGAGCGCATGGGCATCCGCTACGACGACGACACGGTCAATGGCGTCATGCAGACGCTGGCCGAACAGAACAACATGACGTTCGACGAGTACGTGGCCGCTCTGGAATCCGTGGGCCGCTACATCATCACCCGCGAACAGATCCGCAAGGAACTGTCCCTGCGCGACCTGCAGCGCGGCATGGTCAACCGCCGCATCAACATCACCGATCAGGAGATCGAGAACTTCCTGAATTCCGAGATGGGCCGCGTCACCATGGCACCCGATTTTCTGGTGGATCAGACACTGATTCCCGTTGGCGAGGACGATACTCCCGAGTTGATCGCCGCCAAGGAAGCCTTCGCGCAGCAGATGCTGGAAGCCGTGCAGGCGGGCACCGATTTCGCCGAAGCGCGGGCCATCGCCCAGCGCGGCGCGGCAGCCACACCTCCCACAGCTTTCCCGGTGTCCGGCGGCGAACTGGGCTGGCGCAAGGCAGAAGGCTTGCCCACCTTGTTCGTGGAGCTGGTACCCACCATGAAGGCCAACGAGATTCGCGGCCCGATCCGCAGCCCCAGCGGCTTCCATCTGGTCAAACTGGTGGCCGTGCAGGGTGATATCCAGAGCATGGTCAACCAGACTCGCGCCCGCCACATCCTGATCACGCCCAACGAGATCCGCACCGAAGAGCAGGCCGAGACACTCATCCGCGCCCTGCACGCCCGCATCAAGGGTGGAGAAGACTTCGCCGAGATCGCCCGCCAGAATTCTGATGACGCGGCCTCGGTAGTGGCCGGCGGTGACATGGGCTGGGCCAGCGAAGGCGGCATGCCCCCGGATTTCGAAGCACAGATCCGCGACCTCGAAGTGGGCCAGCTGAGCGAACCCTTCCGCACCAGTTTCGGCTGGCATGTGGCGGAAGTCATGGAGCGCCGCGTGCAGGACATGAGTCGTGAGTTCAGCCGTCAGCAGGCCGAGAATTCGCTGCGCAACCGCAAGTTCGAAGTCGAACTGCAGAACTGGCTGGTGGAAATCCGCGAACAGGCT
>CAYWMC010000170.1:0-5751 GCA_964459345.1 uncultured Klebsiella sp.
TGCTTGCTGAAGCGGAACTGCCCGGTCAGCGAGGGCAGCAGCAGGCGTGCGGGCAGGGCCAGGTATTCGGGCTGGCTCAGCAGCTGGACGGTGTGTTCGCGCTGGGCCGGGTCGGCCAGCAGGCGGCAGGCCTCCATTACCGCCAGGCGCAGGCGCAGGTGCGTGGCCGGGTGGCTGTCGTGCCAGGACTGAGTCACGGCCAGCACTTTTTCAGGCGCATTGTTCCAGAGCTGGTAACCGCTGGCGGCCACTGTGCCGATGCCCTGCTCCACAGCTACCGTGTTCCAGGGCTCGCCCACGCAGAAGCCGTCGATGATGCCGCGGGCCAGGCTGTCGCACATCTGTTCGGGGGGGAGCACGATCAGTCGCACGTCCACGTCGGGGTTCACGCCGCCGGCACGCAGCCACTGGCGCAGCAGGAAGGTGTGCATCGAGAAGGCGTGCACCGTGGCGAAACTGAGCGTGGCGCGGGTGCGCTGATGCAGCTGGCGGCCCAGGGTCTGCACCACTTCACGCACGTCCGGCGCGCGCCCCGGGTAGTGCAGGTCGAGGCTGTCCCACAGGGCATTGGAAAACGTGATGGCATTGCCGTTGAGCCCCAGGGAAAGCCCGGTCAGCAGCGTGCCGCGCAGGCCTCCGGCGCCCAGGCTGGTCATCAGCGGCAGGGGGGCCAGCAGCTGGGCGGCGTCCAGTTCCCCCACCACCAGCTTGTCCCGCAGGTTTGCCCACGAGACTTCACGGCGCAGCTGCACCTCGAGCCCGTAACGGGCGAACAGGCCGGCCTCCTTCGCCAGCACCAGCGGTGCCGCGTCGCTCAGGCGCATGTAGCCCAGCGCCAGGCGGGGCAATTCGGCAGGGGGCAGGCGGGCAGTGTCGGGCATGGCTCAGGTCCTGGTCTCAAGGGCGGAAAGGGTGACGATGACGGTCTGCGCCACATCGCGCAGCCGCTGGTTGTTGTCCATGGCCAGGCGGATCAGCAGCTGGTGGGCCTCGGGCTCGCCGATGCGCTTGTGCCGCATCAGCAGCACCTTGGCCTTGTCGAGCACGGCCCGGTCTTCCAGCTGAGAGCGGGCCGATTGCAGGTCGGTGCGCAGTTGCTGAAAGGCGCGGAACTGGGCCATGGCCACTTCGATGACCGGCTTGACCCGCGCGGGGTTGAGGCCTTCGGTCAGATAGGTGCTGACACCGGCGGCCACGGCCTCGCGGATGAAGTGCGGGTCGTCTTCCTCGGCGAACATCACCATGGCGGTGGGGCTGTGGCGGTTGACGATGGCCAGGCTTTCCAGCACGTCACGGTCGGGGGACTGCAGGTCGATCAGCACCACGTCGGGCCGCTGCTGCTCGATCTGGAACAGCAGGCCGGTGGCCGAGCTGATGACCGAGGGCACCTCGAAGCCGGCGGCGGCAAGATGCTCCTCGACAAGCCGGGCACGCACGGGGTCGTCATCGACCAGCATGACGCGGATGGGGGATGGCTTGGCCTTGGTACTCACGCGTGGGGGTTCCATTTCTGGCTGGGCGGTGCAGGCGTCCTCGGGATGACGACGCCTGCACAACAATGGAGCAATTACAGTGCCAGCATGAGGCTGAACCAGAGTTTGTCGGTGTCCACCGCGAAGCCATCGCTGGCATAGGCTGCGTATTTGGCCTCCACGCTCAGGCGCGGGTTCACCGGCCAGGAAGCCAGCGCGTTCCATTCGTCGCCGTAATCGGCGCTGCCCCGGGCGGCGGCATAGTCGTGATAGCTCAGGCTCAGGGCAAGCTTGCCCGCCGGGCCGCTCAGCGTCAGGTAACGGTCCTCGATGCCATTGGCCGGTGTGGCCAGGAACAGGTCGGCGAAGCCCTGATAGCGGTGCAGGGTGGCGAGCGGCGTGGCAAAGCCGGCACGGCCGCCATCACTGCCCAGCACTTCAACGCCGCCCAGCAGAGTCAGGGCGCCCAGCTTGCCGCTGGCCTCCAGATGCAGATAGTCGGTGTCATAGGACAGGGCGTTGTCGCCGTAGTCAGACTGCAGCGCATAAGTGGCGCTCAAGGTCAGGGGCGCGAAGGTGCCGGTGACCGTCACGCCGGTGGTCAGGGACGAGGCAGCGGGTGCGTCCTCGAAATCCAGCGCATAGACAAAGCCGCTCACCGTGCCCCACGGGGTCTTGTGGCCCAGCAGCAAGGCGTGGGAATTGCTCTGCCAGTCGCCCGCCTGGGCACTGGGCTGTGAGCCTTTGAATACGCGGTTCACGTTCCAAAGATAGCTGTAGTCCACGCTCAGCGCGTCGGAGTTCTGCTTGAAACTCAGGGCATCAAAGGTCTGTTCGTTCTGGCGCCAGCCCACGCTGCCCAGGAAGCGTTGCGCCCCATGGTTCAGGCGCTGCCGCCCCAGGCTGACACTGCGGCCGCCTGCAAGGGCACGACTCAGCGCTGCCACATTGATCTCGGTGCCCACCGGGTCGGCGATCACGGAGTAGCGCCCGCGGTATTTGTCCAGCGCGAAGGAGTCGTAATGGTCGGCGCCGAGGCCCAGGATATTGTCGGCCTCCACTGCAAAGGTGACGTCGTTCAAGGCCGCACTCTGAAAGCTCAGGCGGGTGCGCAGGGTGGACGCGGTGGCATTGCGCAGCGCATTGTCCTGTTCCACGTCTTCCAGGCGGTAGCGCAGCGCCAGGCGCGTGGTGCCGCCGGTGAGCATGCCGGCGATGTCGTCGGCCAGGCCAGCGGAGGCGGGGGCAGCCAGCGGGGTTTGTGCCAGCGCGGGACTGCCCAGGGCCAGCGCGGCGCCCAGCAGGGCCAGGGAAGAGAGGAAAGTGGCGTGGCGGTTCGCGGTTCTGCGCATGGCGGTGCTCCTGCTGTCTGCACGTGCGGGTGAAATCCAGGGCAAAAAAAAGCCTGCGTCCCATGGGGGAGGCAGGCATCGTTACCCGATTCAAAAATTTGGTACTGGAGAGTACTACGCCAAGATCAATTCACTATTCGTGCCATGTTTTTTTATTCCTTTTAAAACAGTATGTTGCTGATTTTTTGGCAATGATTCACTTTGGCGGCAGCATGCTCTGCTCGTTACAACGCACTGTCGTGGTGCGGCGCGCCCTGTCGTTGTGCGCGGAAGAGTCAGGGCGGGGGCTCACTGCCGCCCCCGCGCCTCGCGACCATGTACCAACCGGTACAGCGCTGGCAACACCACCAGCGTCAGCAGGGTTGAAGACAGAATGCCGCCGATCACGACAGTCGCCAGCGGCCGCTGCACTTCTGAACCGATGCCCGAGTTCAGGGCCATGGGCACAAAGCCCAGCGAGGCCACAAGCGCTGTCATGAGCACCGGTCGCAGGCGGCTCAGGGCGCCGTCAAACACTGCCTCGTCCAGACTCAGCCCCTGGGCACGCAGATCACGGATGAAAGACAGCATCACCAACCCGTTCAGCACCGCCACCCCGGACAGCGCAATGAAGCCCACGCCCGCCGAGATGGACAGCGGGATGTCGCGTAGCAACAAGGCCAGCACGCCCCCGGTCAGCGCCAGCGGCACGCCCGAAAAGATGATGGCCGCATCGCGCACCGAGCCCAGGGCCATCACCAGCAGCAGGCCGATCAGCAACAGGGTGACGGGCACCACAATCAGCAGCCGCTGCGAGGCGGATTGCAGCTGCTCGAAGGTGCCTCCGTATTCCACCCAGTAGCCAGGAGGGATCTCGACATTGCGCGCCACGCTCGCTTGCACATCGGCAACGAACGAGCCCAGGTCGCGGCCCCGCACGTTGGCACTGACCACCATGCGGCGCTTGCCGTTTTCGCGGTAGATCTGGTTGTAGCCCGACGCCACCTGCAGATCGGCGACCTCCCCCAGCGGGATGTGGCTGCCATCCGGCAGGGGAATCGGCAGCAGGCGATAGGCATCCGGATTGGCGCGCACGGACTCGGGCAGGCGCACCACGATGTCCGAACGGCGGTCGCCTTCGTAGAACTGGCCCGCCACCGCACCTCCCAGCGCCATGGCCAGGTGGTCCTGCACCTCGGCCACACTGACCCCCAGGCGCGCCAGCACCTCGCGGCGCGGCGTCATGGTCAGCACGGGCAGCCCCGTGGCCTGTTCCACCGCCACGTCGGCCGCCCCGGGAATGCCTGCCAGCAAGGCTTCCACCTCGGCGCCCAGGGCGATCAGCTGCTCGAAGTCGTCGCCGAAGATCTGAATGGCCAGCTCGCTGCGCACGCCGGCCAGCAGCTCGTTGAAGCGCATCTGGATGGGTTGCAGGAATTCGTAGCGATTGCCTGGCACGGGGGTGACCAGGGCTTCCAGCTCGGCCACCACCTGGGCCTTGGGTTTGGACGGGTCGGGCCACTGGTCGCGTTCCTTCAGGATGATGAAGGTGTCGGCCACGCTGGGCGGCATCGGGTCGGTAGCCACCTCCGCGCTGCCGATTTTCGAGAATACCCGTTCCACCTCGGGCATCTCGCGGATGACATTCTCCAGCGCAAACTGCAGGTCAATGGCTTGCTCAAGCGAAGTGCCGGGGATGCGCAGGGCGTGCATGGCAATGTCGCCTTCATCCAGATTGGGGATGAACTCGGTGCCCATGCGTGTGGTCAGCGTCGCGCACACGGCCACCAGAGCGATGGCCAGCGTCACTACTGCCCAGCGCAGCCGCAGTGCTGCCGTCAGCACTGGTCGGTAGAGCCAGCGCGCGCCGCTCATGAGCGGGTTGTGCTTCTCTACCACGGGCTTGCGGAACAGCAGAGCCACACAGGCCGGCACGAAGGTGATGGACAGCAGCATGCCGCTGACCAGGGCAATCACCACCGTGATCGCCATCGGGTGGAACATCCTGCCTTCCACGCCTTCCAGCGCAAAGATCGGGATGTACACCGCCGTGATGATGAACACCCCGAACAGGGCAGGCCGGATGACTTCCCGCGTCGCCTGTGCCACCACTTCCAGACGCCGCTGCACGCTCAGCATGCCCTGGGCGCTGGCGCCGCTGAGACGGCGCAGGCAGTTCTCCACGATGATCACGCTGCCGTCGATGATCAGACCGAAGTCCAGCGCCCCCAGGCTCATCAGGTTGGCACTGACCCGCGTCTGCACCATGCCGGTGATGGTCATCAGCATGGCGATGGGAATCACCGCCGCCGTGAGCAGGGCGGCGCGCACATTCCCCAGCAGCAGGAAGAGAACGACGATCACCAGCAGGGCGCCTTCCAGCAGATTGGTCTCCACCGTCTGCAGCGTCTTGTCCACGAGGGTGGTGCGGTTGTACACCGCCGTGGCCGTGATGCCCTCCGGCAGGCTGGCGGCAATGAGCTCCAGCTGCGCTGCGACCGCGCTGGCCACGGTGCGACTGTTCTCGCCAATCAGCATGAACACGGTGCTCATCACCACTTCATGGCCGTTCTGCGTGGCCGCGCCCGAGCGCAGTTCCTCTCCGACTTCCACCGTCGCCACGTCGCGCACCCGTACCGGCAGGCTGTCGCGCTCGGTGATGAGGATGTCGCGGATGTCGTCCAGGGTCTGTGCCTGACCCTCGATGCGCATCAGCCACTGCGCGCCATTGCGTTCGATGAAGCCGACGCCGCGGTTGGCATTGTCACGCTGCAGCGCGGCAAACAGGTCGCCGTAATGCAGGCCAAGCGCCAGCAGCTTTTCGGAGTCAGGTGCCACGAGGATTTCTTTCTTGAAGCCGCCGATGGGGTTCACCTCCACCACGCCGGGCACGCGCAGCAATTGCGGCCGGATGATCCAGTCGTGCACTGTGCGCAGGTCCGTTGGCG
>CAYWMC010000171.1:0-5744 GCA_964459345.1 uncultured Klebsiella sp.
AAGTTGAAGGAGCCGCGCTGAATGCGGTCGGAGATGGTGATCTCGTACGCGTCGATCGTGGTGGTCAGACCATCAATCGGTTCCAGCACCAGGCCGATACTGAAGTTCTCGGACGTCTCAGGCTGCAGGCCTGCACCGAAGCCCAGTGCGGCAGCACCAGGACTGTTGGGCTGCAGTTGTGGCGTGGCGCTGGTGGGCGCTACGTTAACCGCTGAGTAGAAGCCCTCGCCCAGAGTCGGCGCACGGAAGCCGGTGCTGGCCGTGGCGCGCACTGCGAAACCGTCGGCAAAGTCGTAACGCGCAGTGATCTTGCCCACTGTCTTGTTGCCGAAGTCGCTGTAGTCTTCGTAGCGTACGGCCAGGTCCACCAGCAGGTCATTGGTAGGCACGAACACGAAGTTCAGGAAGGTCGCGTAGCTGTTGCGATCATAGTCACCGGTGTTCACCGCGGCGTTGTAGCCCGGGAAAGCAGCCGCGCCTGAACCGAAGTAGGAGGCTGGCTCGCCGGCGCTGATGCCGTAAGTGTCCTTGCGATATTCCAGACCGGTAGCGAAGGTCATCGGGGCGGCCATGCCGACTTCGAACTCCTTGCTCACATCCAGGCTGGTGGTCCACTGTGAACCTTCGAAGGCTCCCAGGTAGAAACGGTCTGGTGATTGGCCAGTCAGATTCCAGAGCGAGAAGTTCATGGAATTGGTGTTGGTCATTTCGATTTCGTTGTCGCCGTAGGTCGAGGACACGTCCCACATCCAGTCATTGGTCGTGCCGTTGATCCCTGCAGTCAGTGAGAAGTCCTTCTCGTCAGACGCCAGTTTCGGCGTGAAACCGAATTCGTACTTGTTGACCAGGAATTCCCGCACGCCTGCAGGTGTCAGGTCATTGCGGTCGCCATCCTTGTTGACATCGACGCCACCGTCCTGGGAGGGACGACGGTAGGTCTGCAGAGAAGAGGCTTCCTTGCGGCCGATGCTGCCGAAGCTGTAGAAATTCATGTCTTCGCTGAATTCATAGCCGGCATTGAAGAACACAGCTGCGCGCGAGACATCGGGTGGATCGCCCTGGTTGTTGAGCGTGGGGAAGCCTGGCGCAGTGGCCATCTTGCTGTCACGTTCAATATAGGTGCGGTAGGCGCTGCTGACTGTGTAGCCGCTGGGCGTGCCGTTGTTCAGGCGATTCAGACACTCGGTGGCGTTGGCCACGCAAAGTGCCGGGCCGTACGTAATGGAGCGGCTGACAGTGTCGCGCTCTTCGGTTTCGACGCTCAGGTTCAGGAACGCTGTGTCTGATCCAAAGCCTGCGTCGGCCTGGATGTTGGTGGTGTAGCCGCCGCCGTCTGTGTATTCAGAAATATTGGTGTTGACGGTGCCGCCTTCGTAGTCGTCTTTCAGAATGATGTTGACCACGCCTGCGATTGCATCTGAACCGTAGATGGCCGCTGCGCCGTCTGTCAGCACTTCAAGGCGTTCGATCGCAGAGGAAGGAATGAATGAAAGGTCCGCTGCTGCATTGCCGCTGCTGGCACCAACGTTGGAGGTAATGTGACGACGCTTGCCATTGACCAGCACCAGTGCGTGGTTGGCTGACAGCGCGCGCATGCTGGCGGTCAGCGTCTGGCTCGCCATGTCTGTGCCAGTCTGTCTGGCATTGTAAGAAGGAACCTGTGTCGCGATGGCATTCATCAGGTCTGGAGAGCCGCTCTCCTTCAACATCTCGGAGCTGATCAACTGCACAGGCGCCGGGCTGTCAGAGACCGCCATGCCTGAACGACGTGAACCTGTAATCAGGATTTCGCTGACTTCTGCAGTGGGAGCTGGCGCCTGTGCCATGGCGACTGGAGCAAAGCTTCCAGTGATCAGGCAGGTGGCCAGGAAAAGCTCGGTACGCTTGAAGTGTTTCGGTGTTTTCATGCAATGACTCCGGTCTGTGACATATGTGGGGTATGAGAGAGCTAAAGCCCGGACACTGGATTTGGTGCAGTGTTACCCGTGTTTTGCAGGATCTGTGCCAGAGTAATTCTGTGATGATGTGCACAAGTGCAATGCGCGAAAATGTCACATAAGCGTGCACACTTTCGGGAGGAGTGTTCCAGAAGAAAGCGACAATGTGTGCCACATGCTGCTGAAGGCACCGTGCTGGTGCCAGGTGCCTGCCACGATGGCTGTTTTGGTGCGGGGACCGTGGCATCAGCTTGGTGCAGGACGGGGGTGAGTGCACCGCAATGGCAAATTCCGGCTTTGCGGGCAAGGTGCGCTATCACACTGACAGGGCAGCGCTGCCCGCATAGAGTCGGCCATTGAAACCACTCGCGAGCCGGTTGTCGCACATGCGTCGCATGTCCAGCCTTCGCCTGCACAGACATGGAACTCGTTATGCAAACCTCCAGCAATACCTTGCAAACATCCCTCAAGAGACTGGCGCGACTGGTGGCTTTGCCACTGCTGACCCTGGCCATGCTCATGAATGCCGCCGCCGCAGCGCCGACGGCCAGCTTCTCGGCAGCCACCACGGGCAACGCCGCCAGTCTCACCATGGCAGTCACCGTCAATGTGGCGGACGCCGACGTCGGGCTCAACGGCAACTACTATCTGGGCTACCTGCTGAATGGTGCCTGGGCGTTCCTGACTCCGCAGGGCTGGGTGAACTACAGCAGCGGCACCGTGCCGGTCTACGCGAACGGGCCGCTGGCCAGCGTCTCGGGCGTCGCGATCAGCAATGCCGATGTGCGTTCCCTCGTCGGTGCTCAGGTGTATGTGGGCTACGGCCGCACCCAGAGCGACATGATCGACAACGGCAAGAACGCCCTGGTGTTCACCCTGGGGGCTGACCCCGTCGGGCCGGCCCGCGTGCTTCTGGGCACGGCAGGCAATTTTGCCGTTCTGGCCAAGACTGCGGTCTCCACCGTACCGCCCTCTGTCATCACGGGCGACGTGGCCGTGTCGCCAGCTGCCACCTCGTTCCTTACCGGGTTTTCGCTGACCATGGTTGGCACCACCTCTGCCACGTCACCTCAGGTGACCGGCAGCCTGTACGGCGCTGACATGACCACTCCCACCAGTGCTGCCCTGACCACTGCGGTGCTCGACATGCAGACAGCCTATACCGATGCAGCCGGGCGCCCGACACCTGACTATCTGAACCTTGGTGGCGGCAATATCGCGGGCCGCACTCTGACAGGCGGCCTGTACAAATGGGGCACGTCCGTAACGATGCCGGGCGATATCGCCGTATCAGGCGGTGCCAATGATGTGTGGATTTTCCAGGTGACGGGCGACCTCGTGGTCAGTGCCAACACCCGGGTGATCCTGGAAGGCGGGGCACAGGCGAAGAACATCTTCTGGCAGGTGTCCGGCCAGGTGGTTCTGAACGCCGGCGCGCGCTTCGAAGGCAACATCCTCTCGCAGACGGCCATTACCATGCGCACGGGCGCGACCTTGAATGGCCGCGCGCTGGCGCAGACGATGGTGGCGATGGACGCGGCGACGGTAGTGAAGCCGGCGCAGTAAGGCGCAGAACAATTCTTCTGCGCTGATTCCCTGGCGGGCGCAAGGGCGTGGCCAGTTGCTGGCGCATGGGAAGTGCGCTACGGTCGGCCATTCCCCCGGCCCCTGCGAATGGAATCGAAAACATGGCTCTGCAGCTCTATACACACCCTTTGTCGTCCTATTGCCAGAAAGTCTCGATTGCCCTTCACGAGTTGGCGCTGCCCTTCGAGGCGATCCCCATCAATCTCGCTGACACGGCGCAGCGTGAAGCCTTTGTGCAGTTGTGGCCTACCGGCAAGATCCCTCTTCTTGTCGATGACGGGCAGGTGGTGCCGGAAACCTCTGTGATGATCGAACACCTCACCTTGCAGCATGCGCCCGCGTCAACGTTGCTGCCACTGGACCCCGGACAATGCCTGCAGGTCCGGCTCTGGGATCGTCTGTTGGATCTCTATGTGATGACGCCTGTGCAGACGGTGGTTGCCCAGCACTTGCGTGACGCAGCGTCCCGCGATGAGCAGGCCGTGAGCAGCGCGAAGGCGACACTGGCAATGGCCTGGGTCATGCTGGAAAACCAGCTGGCAGAACAGGAAGCATGGCTTGCGGGCCCGGACTTCACGCTGGCCGACTGTGCTGCCGCGCCTGCGTTGTTCTATGCCGTCTCGCTCGTGCCATTCGCCGCTGATCAGCCTCTTCTGCAGGCCTATTTCGAGCGTCTGGTGTCAAGGCCATCGGTGCAGCATGTGCTGGCAGAGGCACAGCCCTGGCTGACCTACTATCCTTTTCATGCGGGGATTGCTGAGAGGTTCAAGGGCGGCTCGGCGCTGCAAGAATGAATAGCAGACCGGGAACGGCTTGGCCGCGCGCAGTTCAAGTACAGGGGGAGGGGGCATGCCTCCGACGAGGAACTCGTCGGACTATCTAAAGTGGTACCGGAGGTCGGACTTGAACCGACACGTTATCTCTAACACCGGATTTTGAGTCCGGCGCGTCTACCAATTTCGCCACTCCGGCAGCTTGGAAGGGCGTGCATTATAACAGCAAAGTTCAAGGGCGCAATGGTCTGGGGGCGGCGTATTTCCTGCCCTCCAGAGCAGTGGGGCAATGCGGCAGCAGCGCTCCGAAGCTGCTGAAAAGCTTGGTTTTATGGCGCGGCTCAGGCACACTCGCAGGCCTTTTCGAACCACCTCCACCGGATTTCCCTGGCATGCAACTCTCCGATTTTCGCTTCGATCTGCCCGATGAGCTGATCGCTCATTACCCTCCTGCAGAACGTTCCGGCAGCCGCCTGCTGTGCCTGCGGCGCGCCGATGGCCTGCTGGAGCACCGGCAGTTCCCCGATCTTCTGAGTTATCTCAGGCCTGGCGATCTGCTGGTGTTCAACAACACGCGGGTGATTCCTGCGCGGCTGCTGGGCCACAAGGCCAGTGGCGGGCGCATCGAGGTGATGATCGAGCGCGTGGTGGGGGAGCGTGAAGTGCTGGCCCCGGTGCGGGCCAGCAAGTCGCCGAAAGTGGGTACCCAGCTGCTGTTCGACAATGCGGCGGGTGAGCGGCTGACGCTGGAGGTGCTGGGGCGCGAAGACGATTTCTACCGGCTGCGGTTCCTGGTGATAGGCGACGTGAACCAGGCGCTGGAGGCATTCGGGCACATTCCACTGCCGCCTTACATCAAGCGCGAGGACGCTCTGGCGGACCGCGAGCGCTATCAGACAGTCTATGGCAGCCGTCTGGGTGCCGTGGCCGCGCCCACTGCCGGGCTGCATTTCGATGAACCGCTGCTGGCGCGCATTCGTGAACTGGGGGTGGAGTCAGCGTTCGTGACTCTGCATGTCGGCTCTGGCACGTTCCAGCCGGTGCGCGTCGAGAATGTCCTGGAGCACCGCATGCATCACGAGCGCATCGAGATCGATGCCGCCACCTGTGACCAGATCCGCGCCTGCAAGGCACGGGGCGGGCGGGTGATTGCAGTGGGCACGACGTCCGTGCGCACGCTGGAAAGTGCCGCGCGCTTTGGGGGCGCAGCGGGGCTGCAGCCTTACGCTGGAGAGACGGACATCTTCCTGTACCCTGGCTGCACGTTTGCCGTGGTGGACGCGCTGCTCACCAATTTCCACCTGTCTGAATCGACGCTGTTGATGCTGGTCAGTGCCTTTGCCGGGCGCGAGCGGGTGCTGGCTGCGTACGAGGAAGCGGTGCGCGAACGCTATCGCTTCTTCAGCTATGGTGATGCGATGCTGCTGTACTGATCAGGGAGTTGCCG
>CAYWMC010000172.1:0-3088 GCA_964459345.1 uncultured Klebsiella sp.
ACGATTTCTTCGCTGGTGTAGGCGATGCCATGTACTACACGCTGGACTACGGTGTACCGCTCGGCAACGACATTTCTCTGGGCCTGCACTACGGTCTGCAGACATTCGACAACAATGTATTCGGTAACGAAGATGCGTACTCCGACTACAACGTGTCTCTGACCATGCCCTTCTCTGGCGTGAACCTGTCCCTGATGTACAGCGATACCACGCTGAGCGATACAGACTGCGGCGGCTCTGAAGACTGCGCCGCAGTTGTCGTGTTCGGCATCGCCAAAGCGTTCTGATGATTGCGGATCATGATCGCCCACCGCGAAAGTGATCTGTTGAACGACTCTGCGAAAGGCCCGCAAGTGCACTGCTTGCGGGCCTTTTGTTTTCTGCGCTCTGCGCAGGACCTGCTGCCCTTCCGACATGAACGCACGACATTGGTGCGGATGATTTTTGAATGCTTCATATCGGTGCAATTTCAGGGCAGACGTTACACGCATCCAACACATAATGTGCGCGGCATCACGTATCACACTGTAATGGAAAGATTTTTCCTTTGTGGCACGGGCCATGCATCAAGTCGACTCAGGTGTATCTGCACTGAATCGGCGGAGCAGATATTAAAAAGGTAAGGAGCAAACACATGAAGTTAGTAACGGCAATTATCAAGCCTTTCAAATTGGACGATGCCCGTGAGGCACTCTCGGAAATCGGAGTGCAGGGAATCACCGTGACTGAAGTGAAGGGCTTTGGCAGACAGAAGGGACATACCGAACTTTATCGCGGTGCAGAGTACGTAGTGGACTTTCTGCCCAAAGTGAAGATCGAAGTAGCGATCGGCGACGACCTGCTTGATCAGACGCTGGAAGCCATCACCAAGGCTGCGAACACAGGAAAGATTGGCGACGGCAAGATTTTCGTCACCGACCTGCTCCAGGTGATCCGCATCCGGACTGGCGAAACTGGCGAAGAAGCTGTGTAAGGCAACAACGACTACTTAAATCAATCAGGCGTCAAGAACCCGATACGGGTTCGGAGGTATCAAGGTGGAAGACCAAATTTTTCAACTGCAGTACGCAATCGACACATTCTATTACCTGGTGTGTGGCGCATTGGTCATGTGGATGGCCGCAGGGTTCGCAATGCTGGAAGCAGGCCTTGTGCGTGCCAAGAACACCACGGAAATTCTGACCAAGAACATCGCTCTCTACGCAGTGGCCTGCATCATGTACATGGTGTGCGGCTACGCAATCATGTACGGCGGCACTGTGTTCCTGACTGGCATCGATGGCGGCGACACACTGCGGGCTGATGCACTGGCCTCCAAGGCTGAAGAAGGGTTTGAAGGCGGCGCGGTGTACTCCGGCGCATCCGATTTCTTCTATCAGGTGGTGTTCGTCGCAACCTGCATGTCCATCGTGTCCGGTGCAGTGGCTGAGCGCATGAAGCTGTTCGCGTTCCTGCTGTTCGCTGTGGTGATGACTGGCGTGATCTATCCGATGGAAGGCTCCTGGACCTGGGGTGGCAATGCTGTATTCGGCATGTACACACTGGGCGACCTTGGCTTCTCCGACTTCGCAGGCTCTGGCATCGTTCACCTGGCTGGCGCTGCTGCAGCACTGGCTGGCGTGATTCTGCTGGGCGCTCGCAAGGGCAAGTACAGTGCAGACGGCAGCGTGAAAGCGATTCCGGGTTGCAACCTGCCAATGGCAACACTGGGCACGTTCATCCTCTGGATGGGCTGGTTCGGTTTCAACGGCGGCTCCGTTCTGAAGCTTGCTGACGTCTCCAACGCCAACGCCGTGGCCATGGTGTTCCTGAACACCAACGCTGCAGCGGCAGGTGGTCTGGTTGCTGCCCTGGTAGTGGCCCGCGCTCTGTTCGGCAAGGCTGACCTGACCATGGCACTGAACGGTGCGCTGGCTGGTCTGGTCGCCATCACTGCAGAACCTTCCACACCGACTGCTCTGCAAGCCACCATCTTCGGTGCGCTGGGTGGCGTGCTGGTCGTGTTCAGCATCATCTTCATGGACAAATTGAAGATTGACGATCCTGTCGGCGCGATCTCCGTACACGGCACCTGCGGTCTGCTGGGGCTGCTGCTGGTACCGATCACCAATGACGGCGTGTCCTTCTCCGGCCAGATCATCGGCGCCCTGACCATCTTCATCTGGGTGTTCGTCACCAGCATGATCATCTGGTCAATCCTGAAAGCCGTCATCGGAATTCGCGTCAGCGAAGAAGAAGAGGCCATGGGTTGCGACGTTGCAGAGTGTGGTCTGGAAGCATACCCAGAGTTCACCAAGTAATATCCGCTGGAAGGTATAGACACATTGAAAGCGCCCTTCGGGGCGCTTTTTTTATGCGTCATGAAACGCGGGGAACAGCCTCAGATCACGCCTTGCGCCAGCATGGCATCGGCCACCTTTACAAACCCCGCGATATTGGCGCCATTGACGTAACTGACAGTGCCGTCGCTGCGGGTGCCATGTGCCACGCAGGCACTGTGAATGCCCTGCATGATCTCGAGCAGACGCGCATCCACTTCTTCGCGGGACCAGCTCAGACGCATGGCATTCTGCGTCATTTCCAGTCCTGAGGTGGCAACGCCGCCGGCGTTGGAGGCCTTCCCGGGGGCATAAAGTACACCCGCCGCTTCGAACAGGCGCACAGCGCCAATGGTCGCCGGCATGTTGGCGCCTTCTGCCACACAGAGCACCCGATGGTTGATCAGTGCCAGGGCGTCCGCTTCGTCAAGCTCATTCTGTGTCGCGCATGGCAGCGCTACCTGCACGGGGACATGCCAGGGCCGACGATCAGCCTCGAACACGGCGCCGATGCGTGCTGCATATTCGCTGACGCGGCAATAGTGGTTGTTCTTGAGGTCCATGAGCAGGGCCAGCTTCTCAGGAGTAAACCCGGACTCATCGATCACGGTGCCGCTGGAATCGGACACCGTAACCACTTTGGCCCCCAGTGCCATGGCCTTCTGGATGGCATATTGCGCCACGTTTCCCGAGCCGGACACCGACACCCGCATGCCCTCGAAGCTCATGCCGCGCGTCTTGAGCATCTCGCTGGCAAAGTAGACGGTGCC
>CAYWMC010000172.1:3188-5736 GCA_964459345.1 uncultured Klebsiella sp.
CCTCGAAGCTCATGCCGCGCGTCTTGAGCATCTCGCTGGCAAAGTAGACGGTGCCATAGCCAGTCGCCTCCGGCCTGACCAGGGAACCCCCGAAACTGAGTCCCTTGCCGGTAAACACGCTGGAGGCGTTGTTGGCGAGCTTCTTGTACATGCCCGCCATGTATCCCACTTCCCGGGCACCCACGCCGATATCGCCAGCAGGTACATCCGTATCCGCTCCGACATGTCGAAACAGTTCCTGCACGAACGCCTGGCAGAAGCGCATGATTTCGCCGCTGCTCCTGCCCTTGGGGTTGAAGTCCGAGCCGCCCTTGCCACCGCCCATGGGCAAGGTGGTCAGGGCATTCTTGAAGGTTTGCTCGAACGCCAGGAATTTGAGGACTGACAGGGTCACGGACGGGTGGAAGCGCAAGCCGCCCTTGTAGGGGCCAATGGCCATGCTGTGCTGCACGCGATACCCACGATTGACCTGAACCTGGCCAAGGTCATCCACCCACGCAACACGAAACATCACGGCGCGCTCTGGCTCCACGAGTCGCTCCAGCAATCCGTGCTCGGCATAGCGCGGATGTTCCTGAATGAAGGGCCACAGGCTTTCCATGACTTCGGTCACGGCTTGCAGATATTCGGTTTGTCCGGGATTGCGGGTGTCTACGTACTGCAGGAACTGGGCGCAGGATTCGTATTTCATGGTTCGTTCTGCTCGGATGAAAAGTGCCACAAAATACGCGCTTCCGACCGGAAATGCACCAAGATGATGCATGCCGGGCGGTCTGCTGCAACAGGTCCCGGAGCCCGCAGTCAGCCTTGCAGGTCGCCCCACAGGTACTGAGCCAGCGCAATGGCAATCACCGGAGCAGTCTCGGTGCGCAGCACCCGTGGCCCCAGGCGCACGGACTGGAATCCGCTGGCACAGGCTGCCTGCACTTCCGCATCGGACAGGCCGCCTTCCGGCCCGATCAGCAGCGTCACATCGGTGGGAGTGGTGGCGGCGCTCATGCCGGCGGCACCTCGATGATCGAGCACGAAGCGGGCGCCCTGATGCTCGCGCGTGAGCCATTCCTGCAACGACACGGGCGCCAGCACCTCGGGCACGGCACAGCGCCCGGATTGCTCGCAGGCGCTGATGGCAATGCGCTCCAGATGCTGCAGTCGATTGTCCACGCGCTCACTCTTGATCTTCACTTCGCAGCGCTCGGTCAGCAGCGGCGTGATGGATGTGACGCCCGCCTCAGTGGCCTTCTGCACTGCATAATCCATGCGCTCGCCGCGGGACAGGCCCAGACCAAGGTGAACGCGCAGCCGCGGGTCGGCGTGGGGTTCGCGCCGCTCCAGCAACTGCACGGTAACCGTGCGTTTGTCGACCTGCGTCAGTTGCGCCAGATGTTCGCCGTCGCGGGCATTGAAGAGGGCCACCTGCTCCCCCGGCCGCATGCGCAGCACCTTGCCGATGTAGTGCGCCACATCGTCTTCCAGAACCACGGCCGCGCCACTGTGCAGCGCCTGCGTCGTGTAGATCCGGGACAGGCGCATCTCAGCGCGTGCTCAGCCCGAGGTTGTGCCAGATGGCACTCACCGGGCCTGACTGATTCATGGTGTAGAAGTGCAGGCCGGGCGCTCCGCCATCCAGCAGCGCGTCGCACAGCTGGGACACCACCTCGATGCCGAATTCGCGAATGCTGTCGGCGTCATCGCCATAGGCCTGCAGACGCTGCCGCACCCACCGAGGAATCTCCGCGCCGCAGTTGCTGCTGAACCGTGCCAGGTTGGCGTAATTGGTGATGGGCATGATGCCGGGCACGATGGGAATCGTGATGCCCATGTCCTGACAACGTTCAACGTAATAAAAATACGCGTCGGCGTTGTAGAAATACTGCGTGATGGCGCCGTTGGCACCGGCGTCCACCTTTTTCTTGAAGAAGTGCAGGTCGCTTTCGTAACTGTCGGACTTAGGATGAATCTCGGGGTAGCACGCCACTTCGATATGGAAGTGCTCGCCGGTGTGGCGGCGCACGAACTCCACGAGTTCATTGGCGTAGTAGTAGCTGCTGGTGGCACCGGTGCCAGACGGAATGTCGCCGCGCAGAGCTACAAGACGAGAAATGCCCATGGCCTTGTAGTCGTTCAGCAGCGCGATGATCTCGGCCTCGCTGGAGCCACCGAATGACAAGTGCGGCGCCACGTTCGAGCCCGCCTTGTGGATGGCCTCGACAGCACTGCGGGTGCCGTCACGGGTAGAGCCTCCGGCACCATAGGTCACCGAAAAGAAGTCCGGATTCAGCAGCGCCAGCTGGCGGTGCACTTCACGCAGTTTCTCTTCGCCGACTTGCGTCTTGGCGGGGAAAAACTCGAAGCTGAAGCGAGTCTGCTCGCCGGGGCTGGATGGGATGGAAGTCATGGCAAATGTCTCTGTCACTGGATTGGTTCGCGGGCAGGCCCGCTCCTACGGGTGAATCGGGTTCGCGGGCAGGCCCGCGCCTACGGGTGTATCGGGTTCGCGGGCAGGGCCCGCTCCTACAGGGTGTGACTCCAGTGGGAGCTGTCCTGT
>CAYWMC010000173.1:0-5731 GCA_964459345.1 uncultured Klebsiella sp.
GCACGATGTCCTTGTGGAAAGTCACGCCTTCCGGTGCCTGGGCACTGGCAGCGGCTGGAAGCAGGAATGCAGCCAGCGACATGGTTGCCGCCAGGGCAGACACACTCTTCATACTCATTTCTATTCGGGTCTTGAGCCGTACCAGTTCGGATTGAACGCGCACGAGGCACCTCCTTCGTCTAAGTTGTAAATCGGGTTTTCTTGTTTGTGACTCGTCATGGGATTCGAGCCAGTGTTTACGGGGTGACATTCGAGCACAGCCACTGCCCTTGTTCTTCCTTAAAGCAAAATAATTTCTACCTAAAGCTGAAAATACACTGATTCATTAATCGTCAGCCCTAGCCATAGTGAATTGACACTGATTATCAATGGAATTTCTGTCTCGGCATGGAATCGGTAAACCGAATCCGCCACTGCCCGTTGAGGACAGTGCAAGACAGAGGGACACACGTCCCAGAGAGTATCTACCAGCAATCAGGAGTCAACGATGTTCAACAGAAAATTGCTCGCTTTATCGATTCTCGTCGCAGGCAGCATCATGGTCGGCGACGCTTTTGCCCAGGGACCGGATCGCGGCGGACGCGGCGACTCCGCTCAGGGTCCCCGAGGCGAGATGCGTGGTGATCGCCAGGGCGGACCGCGCCAGTCCCCGGGACGCCTCATCAAACGTGCCGATACCAACGGCGACCAGCTGATCAGCCTGCAGGAGTTCCTGTCAGAGCGCGCTGAACAGACCATCCGCCAGTTCGAACATCGTGACACCGATGGCGACGGACTGCTCAGCAGCACGGATACCGGCCCACGTCATCGCGCCCTGAACCCGGCCATAGACATTGCCGAGTTCCGCGCCTGTATCGCCGAGAATGGCGGCAATCCCGATCTGGAGGAAGATCCGTTCAGCGCGTCGGACAGCAATGGCGACGGCTCTGTCAGCAAGGACGAGTTCTACGCATTCAGCGAAACCCGTGCCATGGAGCAGTTTGACCGCATTGATGCGGACGGCAATGACCAGCTCACTGCCGAAGAGCTGCTTGGCAACATGCAGGATGGCAAAGAGCATCGAGCCATCGCCCGCCAGTGCCTGGAAGACGCCCGCGATCCCCTCCTCTGATATTCCTCGCAAGGATTCCCCTTCAGGCCGGACAAATGCTCCGGCCTCTTTTTTTGTCTCGAAAAGAAGAAGATCAGCGGCTAGTGCCTGGTCGTTGAGGAATGCCGCCCTGGGGGTTGGGGCGTTCGATGCGGGGTGGTTGCGTACGCGGTATTTCCTGCAGCTCAGGTCTCTGGATCTGCACATCCGGGCGATTCTGCAATAGCTCGGGACGATTTTGCGGAAGCTCCAGACGATTGGCCGGGCCTTCGGGTCGCTGCAGGCGCTCGAGACGCTGGCTTTCGAAACGCTGGCGCAAGGCATCGCGCTGCGGCTGAGGCAGATCGCGGAACTGCCTCTGGATATCACGCAGACGCTGCTGCTGCCCCTGCGGCACATCGTTGAACTGGCGAAAGCGTTGATTGATCAGCTCACGCTGATCGGGACTCAATTGCTGCAGGAAATTCTGTTGCTGACGGGCCTGATTGCGCTCTTCAGGTGCCATTTGCTGCCAGCGCGCAACGCCCCGGCGCAATCGCTCCTGCTGCTCGGCACTGAGAGACTCCCAATCCGGTCGAACCTGTTGCAGCATTTGCTGTTCGGTCTGCGACAGATCGCTCCACGGCGTGGCAGTCTGGGCCTGAAGGGAATTGCCACACAGCAGGGCAAACACCAGCACCAGTGCACTGCGGCCAAATTGCGTGGCCGGTCGATTCTTGATTTTCACAATCATGATGTCAGTCACTGTCTTCGTTTTCGGTTTCAAATGCCGCCTCCAGAAGTTGTGCGAACTCATCATCCGCCAGCTCTTCGGGAGCGATCCACTCCCCTTCATCCGTTTCCCATTGTCCGAGAAATTCCAGAAATTCTATCGACGGGGCCTCTTCCTGCACATTCGCCGTCTGGGACTCCAGCGTCGGGGCTGGCGTTGCGAGCGCTCCACTTTGTGCAAACAGGGCGGAACCCCAGGCGAGGGCGAGTATCAGGCAGACACAGCGCGCGGCCTGTTCAGTTCTGCAGACCATTGTCCGCAAGCCACTGATAGAAATCGAGATTCTGATAAAGCTCCAGTTCATCGGCAGACGTGATCAACAGACCGTCCTCGGACAGAGCCACCGGCAATACCTCTGGCACGTTCCCCGGCGAGTAAATGACGAAAGAGGTCACCAGCATGCACACAGACGCAAAGGCCCCGGCCGGCACGGCAAATTCCCGCGGCAAACGCCACCATGGCCTGTCCCGAGACTCCGCCTTGTGGGCGTCCCGTGCCCTGAGCATGGCCTGCGCACGAATGCCATCAAGGCGCCGGCGAACATCCGCCGGAATCTGCTCGGCACTGTCGCTCAATGTCCTGGCCAGAGCGGGATGTCCGCCGGAATCCGGAGCGACCGGCACACTGACACGCGCCAGCGATTCGCGCCGGGCGGCATCCAGTCGCGCGCACTGCGCTGGGGTCAGGCTGGCCAGGCTCGTGTCCAACTCGGCCGCCACGCGCAGGACGAAGCGCTCCTCGTCGCTGAGCCCGCCTGTCAATTCCGCATCGAATTCTCTGCTCATCACCAATGCTCGCCCAGTTGTTGCCGCAGTGTGTGCACTGCGCGTGAATAGTGGGATTTGACACTGCCCTCGGCACACGCCATGGCCTGCGCCGTTTGCCGCACGTCCAGGCCTTCCCAGACGCGCAACAGAAATACCTGCTGTTGCCGCAGTGGCAGCGACTGCAATGCTTCCTGCAGCTTCTCCATGCTGGCGTTCATCTGCACGTGTTGCTCCGGACTGCGCTGTGCTTCGTCGGCCACGCGCTCAATGGGATCCTCCTCGTCGTCTTCCGAACGGGACAACCACCCCATCACTCGCCGACGCACAGTGCCGCGGCGGTGCCAGTCATTGATGCGGCTCTGCAGAATACTGTGGAACAAGGGACCCCATTCCTGTTCGTCGCGGTCGGCATATTTCTCGACCAGCTTGAACATGGCGTCCTGCACCAGGTCCAGCGCATCGTCCGAACTATTGGTCGCAATCTGTGCAATACGGTAAGCCCTGCCCTGTACATCGGCAAGAAACCGATCGAGTTTGGTCAACCTGTCCAGTTTGAAGCACTCCGCTGTTAGTTGCAGACCTGCTCTGCAGGCGGTCTGTCATGCCCGTCCGCCAGCGCGAACAGGATTCCCCTGCAGCGCTCAACGCGGGCGGAGCACTTTGGTTTACGGGGACATGCCATGCAGGGAGTCAGAATCTGAGCAGAGCCTACTCAGAAAAAATATTTTCCGGAAGCCTCTTGTTTTAATTATCGTTAAACAATAATTTATAGAAACAAAACAGTAATTTTAGAGGCGTATATGGAAAAGACACTTCCCGCAGACTTTCACAAGGCGCAGCAGCTCGCCGGAACTGCACAAGCATTCGCCATTGCCGGGCTGGTGCTGCTGGGCATCAGCATCGCCTTTCAGGTGTTCACCCCGGCGCTCGAACTGCTGGGCAGCGGCGCACTGACGTCCAGACAGGGTGTGGAAAACCTCAGCCTGTTGTTGCTCGAGGCCGTGCCCGCCATGTTCCTGTTCAAGGCCGTCAAACACCTCAGCAAGGCCCTGGAGTTCTATGAGAGGGGGGAGTTCTTCGGGCGCGAGGCGCCTGCCTGCATCGCGCGTGCCGGCGACCAGGCTCTCAAGGCGATGATCGCCGCAATGCTGGTGGTGCCCATGCTAAGTCTCTGGATCAGGGCACGCGGCGGCTTTGATTTTCGCATCGAGCCCGAATTCGTCGGCATGCTGACGTTTGCCCTGTTCATCAGTCTGACGGGCCGCATCCTCAGCGCGGCGGCCAGTCTCAAGGAAGAGAACGACGCCTTCATATGAAACACATCGTCGTTCGCCTGGATGTCATGCTGGCCCGGCGCAAGGTCAAGGCCCGCGATCTGGCTGAACGCATCGGCATCACGGAAGCCAATCTCTCCCTGCTGCGCACTGGCAAGGTGAAAGGCGTGCGCTTCGACACCCTCGCCCTGATCTGCGAGGCCCTGGATTGCGTCCCGGGCGATCTGCTGGACATCGAAGAAGCAGAACCGACAGGAGAAGCAGACGCTTGACACTCCCGTTGCGTGAGACTTCAGACTCCCCGGCGTGTTGAATCAGGAGGCACCCCATCATGCCCTGTACAGTCAGACAACTGGCCCGCATGTCCGGCGTCAGTGTGCGCACCCTGCACCATTACGACCAGACGGGGCTGCTGCGTCCTGCTGCGCGCAGCGACGCCGGCTATCGGCTTTACGGCGAGCCGGAGCTGCTGCGGCTGCAGCAGATCCTGTTCTATCGAGCGCTGGGCGTGCCCTTGAAGGACATTGCCGCGCTGCTGCAAGCCTCTGATCTCGACACACTTGAGGCCCTCGGGGCCCATCGCCGCAGCTTGCTGGAACGCCAGAAAAGCCTGAGTGCGCTGCTGGACACCGTGGACAACACCATAGCGAGATTGCAAGGAGTCAGACCCATGCCCGACAAAGATCTGTATGCCGGTTTTCCCCCGGAAGTGCGCGAATGGCGCACAGAAGCCATCGAAAAATACGGCGAAGCGACCATACAACAATCCGAACGCGCGCTGGGCGCCATGCAGACTGCTGATCTGCAGGACCGGCTGCAGGCGCTGCACAGCGTGACGCAAGCCCTGGCCTCCTGCGCCAGTCTGGCGCCCGACGCCGTCCGCGTGCAGAGCCTCGTTGCGCAACACTACGACGTGATCCGGCAGCTGTGGGGAACACACACCATGGCCGACCCTCAGGCAGACGCCTATGCAGGCCTGGGGCAACTGTATGTGGACGATGCGCGATTCCTGAGTCACAACGGCATGCCACGCCCGCTGTTTGCACGGTTCCTGCGCGATGCCATGGCGGTATACAGCGAGTCGTTGCGGCCGCCCCGCTAGCGGGCGGCACAGGAGAGTGCTGTGCATGTGACGGCAGACACTGCTGTGAACATTTTTGTGGGTTATTTTCCCACGCGAATGTTTCACCTTTGGAGGAGATCCCACCATGTCACTGGCTCTGCTGCGCGCAGCAACAATTGTGTTTTCCCTGTTCCTGGTTCAGGCAGTCACCGCTGCCGAACGTGTCACCTTCACCGGCAAGCTTGAACCTGCCGTCTGTCCGGCTGCCTGCGGAACCTGTTGCGGGGCTTATCTGCTGCAGGACAGCAGCAAGCAGATCAACGTGTATGTTGGCAACAGCTTCGTGGATCTGAGTGGTATGAATGGCAAGAGCACACTGCATCGCATCACCGGATCGTTCTATGAGACGACGGGACAGTGCGGGCTGAGTCAATGTACCTTGTTTCTGGTAGAGGACGTGGATCAGGAAGAAGGGGGTGTTGCGCAATACGACGCGCAGACTGACACACTGGAAGTGCCTGTTGCCGAGATTGCCGACACCAAAGAGCGCTTTGCGGTCACCCTGAAAGCGCCCTTCTCGATCGACAGGCTGACGCCACTCAGCTCTATCCGCAAGATGACGCAGGGACAGAGTTGCGCCGCTGCCACTGATCAGTGTGCGGTCGGCTTGAGCTGCGAGAGCTATTTTGGAATCGCCGGCGCTGCTGGACCGCAGTTCAGCACGTGCGAGATTCCTTGCGCTCAACCCGGCGCTTTGTGTCCGCT
>CAYWMC010000174.1:0-5712 GCA_964459345.1 uncultured Klebsiella sp.
CAGCGACCGCCACGCGCAAGCCTCGACCGCAGGCACACCCGGCGCTTTGCTCGGGATTGCACTGGACCGACCCCAAGCTGGTCAACGGCAACCAGCATGAAGCGCACTGGGAAATCCCGTCCATGGATCTCACGCTGGCCTTGTCCAGCCTGGTCAGTGGCTACAACGAGATCAATGTGTACAAGACCAGCACGGCCGGCACCGGCAGTGTGACCTGGTACGGTCAGTTCCAGGGCAGCAGGGTCAGCACCAGCACCACCGGCTGCGGCGCTCCCGTGGTCACAACGCCTGACCCCACGAAAGTGGCGCAACTGTTCGAAGAAGCCCAGAAGAAGCTGGCCCAGTACTTCCCGGCCACAGCCAATGCCCAGACCCAGACGCTGGACGGCTACACCTACCGTTTCTACCCCAGCACCAACATCTACCTGGCCATCAACAATGGCGACATCTACGTGATGGGCGGCCAGTTCGGCAACAACCCGATCAAGCAGGGTCCGCTGGAGGCGATTCTGTCCGAGCTGGCGAAGATGCCCGTGTCCATTCCTGATATCCCCAGTGGCAATTCCACGCTGGTGCTGACCGGTACAGTGGGCGCGCTGGGTATCACCACCAACATCGGCTCCATCACCATCGACAACCTGCCGATGCCAAGCTCAAGTGACATCGACGATGTGCGCGATGCCGTACGAGAGCAGTACAAGGATGCGGGCATCACAGGCAACATCAACGTGACGCTGATTTCTTCCAGCAGCAGCCAGATCGTGTTCAACATCAAGTTCAACGGGTCGATCACGCAGTCTGGATTCACCATTACCCAGAACTACGACATCACCTACACCTACACGAAGAAGTAAGCGGTTTTTGCAGAGCTTCTGCGATCAAGGCCTCCGTCCCCGACGGGGGCCTTTTTTTTCTCACCCAGAAACCAGTGCCGTCTGCTCAGTCCCCTGCCCAGTGCGAGACAGGGTGCGCGAGAAACGTCTCCAACGCGATGCCATCACCACCAACCAGAAGACTGCGTTGCGGTTTGAAGCTTTGTGCAAAGGCCGTCAGTCCGGAGTGCGCCAACGGGGCTCGCCCGCTTTTGACCTCGATGGCCGTCACGCGGTGGCCAGCCCGGATGATGAAGTCGACTTCCTGATTGCGCTCCCGCCAGTAGAACACCGAGCACTCGCCGCGCAGAGCGGCATTGGCCAGGTGTGCACCGACTGCAGACTCCACCAGGCGTCCCCAGAATTCTCGGTCATGCCGGGCCTGCTCAAGCGGCAAACCACTGGAGGCCGTCATCAGGGCGGTATTGAGCACCTGCAGCTTGGGGCTGGACCCGCGACTGCGAGCCTCATCCCCCGCGTACTTGGGCAGACCGCAGACCATGCCGGCACCGGCCAGCAGCGCCAGGTAATGGGCCAGCGTGGTGGAATTGCCGGCATCGTGCAACTGGCCAAGCATCTTGGTAAAGGACAGCACCTGACCGGAATAGCGGCAGGCCAGTTCGAACAGTTGCCGCAACAGTGCCGGCTTGTCGACGCGGGTCATGAGCAGTACATCGCGGGCAATGGAGGTTTCGATCAGGCTGTCCAGGACATAACGTGACCAGCGCTCAGGGTCCGACACCAGTGGTGCCGCGCCGGGATAGCCCCCGTAAAACACAAACTGCTCCAGGTCCCATCCAAAGGCCGCCTGCATTTCTGCAAGGGACCAATGGGACAGCGCGATCTCCTCGAAGCGTCCCGCGAGACTCTCGGTCAGGCCTTGTGCCACCAGCAAAGGGGCAGACCCCAGCAGCACAAGCTGCAACGCGCGGCCGGCGCGCGTGTCTTCGTCCCACAGTCGTTTCACGGTCTCGGACCAATGCGGCATCTTCTGCACTTCATCCAGCACCAGCAAACCGGGAGCACCTGCCATCATAGACAGGCGCGCGGCTTCCCACTGCTGTGCGATCCACTCGCCTCCCCGCAGTGATGGCTCGTCGGCGCTGGCGTAGCGCACAGGAAAAGGGAGTGAGTCCGTCACCTGACGAACGAGGGTGGACTTGCCGACCTGACGCGGGCCGGTCAACACCTGAATGAAGCGCCGTGGCTCCTGCATTCGCTGTCGCAGTACTGCGGCCTGAGGCCGCTCAAAGGCATTCATCTTTTTGCTCATTATGCTGAGTATTTTTACTCACTATACTGAGTAAAATGTAAAGGCGCTACCCTGCGTCCGGAAAATGCACTGCCACCCACACCGTGGGCAAGGCCGGATCTGTCCAGTCCACCCGATGCCGTCGGCCCGCCGGAATCAGCACATGATCACCGGCAGCCAGCGCCACCAGACTGCCATCCTCCCATTGCAGGCGCGCCGCGCCCTGCAGCACCAGCACCCACTCTGCCCGCGCCTGCTCGTACCAGAAGCCCGGCGCATTCGCCTGGCCATGGGACACGATGCGCTCGATCAGCACCCCGCCAGCGTCCACCAGCGCCGCAAATACTTCCCCCTGCCGCGCGTCCGGCAGCCCCTGCAGCAGATTTTCCGGCTTGCTCATTCACTGTTCTCCCGAGGATTTTCCCCTGTGCCCCCACAGGGCCTTGCGACTATACTACGCGCCAATTCCAGAGCGCTCTTTCACGAATTCCACAAGAACACTGACGAGTCCGACACCATGCGTTTGCAATTTCCCAGCCTCCTGGCCCGCAAGACCCTGTTGCTGTGTTTTCTTCTGAGTGGCCTGCTGGCCTCTGCCAGTGCCCAGAGCCCGTCCCTGGCCGGCGAATGGCGCGGCACCTACAACATCAACATTGGCGGTGACCGCGAGATCATCTTCACGCTGACCGAAGTCGATGGCGTGCTGACCGGCGTGTTCGACAATCCCACGGCCGGCATCATGGCCGTGTCTGTCGAGACGCTGGTAGTCAACGGCAATGATATCCGCATGCTGATCCCGCGCATTCAGGGCGAGTACTACGGCACCATCCGCGACGAACTCGGCGCCGACGGCAAGCCGGTGCGCATCGACGGCGACTGGAGCCAGGCCGGCGAATACATCCCCATTACCCTGACCCGCACCATTCCCCAGTAAGCAGAGGCCACGCCATGAAATACCTGCACACGATGGTGCGTGTCACCGATCTGGACGCCTCGCTGGCCTTCTACTGCGACGCCCTGGGCCTGCAGGTACTCAGCCGCCGCGACAGCGAACAGGGCCGCTTCACCCTGGTATTTCTGGCGGCTCCCGGTGACGAGCAGGCCCAGGTGGAACTGACGTACAACTGGGACCCGGAAGTCTACGGCGGCGGCCGCAACTTTGGTCACCTGGCCTACGCCGTGAAGGACATCCATGCCACCTGCGCCCATCTGCAGAGCAAGGGCGTGAGCATTCTGCGTCCGCCGCGGGATGGCCGCATGGCGTTCATCCGCTCGCCCGACAACATCTCCATCGAGCTGCTGCAGGAAGGCGCCCCGCTGCCGCCGCAGGAGCCCTGGCTCAGCATGCCGAACACCGGCACCTGGTAGCCCCCGAATTTTTCATTGCAGAGGCAGGACGTTCATCATGCAAATTCTCGACGGCAAGGCCACTTCCGAACAGATCAAGGCGGAGATCGCCGAACAAGTCACGCTCATCAAGGCCAGCGGGGGCAAGATTCCCCACCTGGCTGCCATCCTCGTCGGCAATGACGGCGCCAGCGAGACCTATGTGAACAGCAAGGTGCTGGACTGCGCGCAGGTGGGCTTCCACTCGACGCTCATCCGCATGGAGGCCACCGTGTCCGAAGCCGAGTTGCTGGCGAAGATCGACCAGCTCAACAAGGACAAGGAGATCGACGGCTTCATCGTGCAGGTGCCGCTTCCCAAACACATCGACGAGATCAAGGTCACGCTGGCCATCGACCCGGCAAAGGATGTGGACGGCTTCAGCCCGACCAATGTGGGCAAGATGACGCTGGGCCTGCCCACGTTCATTTCCGCCACGCCCAACGGCGTGATGGAACTGCTGCGCCGCTACAAGGTGGACACCGCCGGCAAGCACTGCGTGGTCGTGGGCCGCAGCAACATCGTGGGGACTCCCATGGCCTTGCTGATGTCCCGCAACACCAATCCCGGCAATGCCACGGTGACGCTGGTGCACAGCCGCACGCAGAACATTGCCGAGATCTGCCGCTCCGCCGACATTCTGATCGTGGCCATCGGGCGCCCGCACTTCCTGACGGCTGACATGGTCAAGGAAGGCGCCGTGGTGATCGACGTGGGCATCACCCGCGTGCCCGATGAGAGCCGTCCTTCAGGCTTCCGCCTGGCGGGCGACGTGGACTTCGAAGGCATCAAGCACAAGTGCTCCTTCATCACTCCCGTTCCTGGCGGCGTCGGCCCCATGACACGGGCTTCCCTGTTGCAGAACACCCTCAAGGCGCAATTGCTGCGCGCCCGTTGATTGGAGAAAACCATGTTCCAGAATCTCAGCCCGCTGGCCGCCGACCCCATTCTCGGCCTGATGGCCGCGTTCCGCGCCGACAACAATTCCCACAAGATCGATCTGGGCGTGGGTGTCTACAAGGACGAGGCCGGACATACACCGGTGATGCGTGCCGTCAAGGAAGCCGAACGGCGTCTGCTGGCGTCCCAGGTCACCAAGACCTATGTCGGCCCGGCCGGCGCGACGCTCTACAACGAGTATGTGGCGCAGCTGATCCTGGGCACCGAGCTGGCGGCGGCTACGCGCGACCTGCGCTGCACGTTCCAGACCCCCGGCGGCTGCGGCGGTCTGCGCCTGGCGGCGGAATTCATCAACAAGAGCAACCCGGGCGCCCGCATCTTCGTGAGCGACCCGACCTGGGCGAATCACATTCCGCTGCTGGGCGATGCCGGTCTGCAGATCTCCACGTACCCCTACTACGACTATGCCACCCACAGCATCAAGTTCGACGCCATGATGGCCACGCTGGAGCAGGCAAAAACGGGCGACCTGGTGCTGCTGCACGGCTGCTGCCACAACCCCTGCGGCGCCGACCTGAGTCAGGACCAGTGGCGTGCCATTCGTGACCTCGCGCTCAAGAATGGCTTCACGCCCTTCATCGACCTGGCCTATCAGGGCCTGGGCGATGGTGTGGACGAAGACTGCTTCGGCGTGCGCCTGCTGGCCGCTGCCGTGCCCGAGCTGATCGTGGTGAGCTCCTGCTCGAAGAATTTCGGCGTCTACCGCGAACGTGTCGGTGCCTTCACGCTGCTCTGCCAGACCAATGCTTCCATGAAGGCGGCCTCCAGCCTGATAGCGGCCACAGCCCGTGGCATCTACTCCATGCCGCCTGACCACGGCGCAACCGTGGTGGAAATGATTCTGGGCGACACGGTTCTGCGTGCCGACTGGGAACAGGAACTCACCCAGATGCGCGAGCGCATCAACAGCCTGCGCACGCTGCTGGTGGACCGCCTGAAGAGTGCCGGCGTAGACCGCGACTTCAGCTTCATCCAGCACGAGAAGGGGATGTTCTCGTTCCTGGGCCTGAGCGTGCCGCAGGTGCAGACGCTGGTGAAGGACTACAGCATCTATCTGGTGGATTCGAGCAGGATCAATGTGGCGGGGATCAGTGAGGGCAATGTCGATTATCTGGTGCAGAGTATTCGCAAAGTACTGGGGTGATGTGGGTCTGAATCCGTCAGGCGCCGGGTGGGGCGCTGTTGTGGACACGCCGTAAACCCAAACATGGGGGCTCGGGAGCCGCCGTCCAGGCGGCGGCG
>CAYWMC010000175.1:0-5709 GCA_964459345.1 uncultured Klebsiella sp.
GCAACAGATTCCAGCACCGGCAGCATTTCGCGGATGTTGGAGATCTTCTTGTCGACCAGCAGGATCACCGGGTTTTCCAGCTCGGCGCTCATGTTGTCCTGATTGTTGATGAAGTAGGGAGACAGGTAGCCGCGGTCGAACTGCATGCCTTCCACCACGTCCAGCTCGTTGTCGAAGCCGGAACCTTCTTCCACCGTGATCACGCCTTCCTTGCCGACTTTTTCCATGGCTTCGGCAATGATGGCGCCGATGTGCTCGTCAGAGTTGGCAGAGATGGTGCCTACCTGGGCAATGGCCTTGGAGTCTGTGCAGGGGATGGAGAGCTTGCTGATCTCTTCGACCATGGCTTTCACGGCCTTGTCGATGCCGCGCTTCAGGTCCATCGGGTTCATGCCGGCGGCGACTGACTTGAGGCCTTCGTTCAGGATGGCCTGGGCCAGCACTGTTGCCGTGGTGGTACCGTCACCGGCCACGTCGGATGTCTGGGAAGCGACTTCCTTGACCATCTGGGCGCCCATGTTCTCGAACTTGTCCTTCAGTTCGATCTCTTTCGCCACGGACACGCCGTCCTTGGTGACAGTCGGAGCGCCGAAGGACTTGTCCAGCACCACATTGCGGCCTTTGGGGCCGAGGGTCACTTTCACTGCGTCTGCCAGAATGTTTACGCCTTTGAGCATTTTCTGGCGCGCGGGATCACCGAATTTTACGTCTTTAGCCATTTTCTTAAGTTCCTGTATTCAGAATGTCGTGTTCAAGAGGAGAGGGTCAGAGCGCCGCGGATCAGGCCTCGATGACACCGTAAATTTCGTTCTCGCTGAGGATGAGCAGTTCTTCCCCGTCGATCTTGATGGTGTTGCTGGCGTACTTGCCGAATACCACGGTGTCGCCAACTTTCAGATCAACCGGACGCTTCTCGCCATTGTCCATGACGCGGCCCGGGCCAACCGCCAGCACTTCCCCCTGGGCGGGTTTTTCAGCTGCAGAACCGGGCAGCACAATCCCTCCTGCTGTCTTGGTTTCTTCTTCCTTGCGTCGTACCACGACTCGGTCTTGCAATGGTCTGATTTTCATTACTATTGGTCTCCTGGATCAGTGTTGTTGAATGCGCGCGGTCGGGCTCAGCGATGTCGCCGTCCGCAGTAGTGGCTTCAAGATGGGGGGCAGGCAGCGCTTTTCAATGGCGCTGCCGAAAAAAAATTCACTTTTTTTCGGTATCGTCAGGCAAGCCGGAAAGGGGGTCGGTCTCGTTGCGAAACTCGCCGTCGATGATCTCGCCGTCTGCTGCATCACCGCGCTGGCCGGGCCTGCGCGCGAACGGGTCGCCATAGCCGAAGCCCGTGCCGGACGTGAAACTGCCGCCCGTCATGAACACGTTGCCGGAGCTCAGCACACGCCGCGCGATGCGTCTGCGCACCGCTGGCGTCAGCAGCAGCACCCCCAGGGTGTCGGTAATGAAGCCAGGGGCCAGCAGCAGCGCACCGGCAAAGGCCACGAGCATGCCTTCCACTATCTCCTGCGCTGGCAGCTGCCCCGCACGCAGACGGTCCTGGAAGCGCAGCAGGGTGTTGAGCCCCTGGCGCTTGAGCAGGTTGATGCCGACGAAGGCGGTGAGCACAACCAGCGCGATGGTGGGCAGCGCGCCGATGGTCTGCCCGACCTTCAGCAGTATCACGATCTCGACGAAGGGAATGACGATGAAGATCAGGATGGGGAATCTCATGCCTGCACTCCTGCTGGAGCCTGCTCTGTTGTGGGAGCGGGCCCTGCTGTGGGAGCGGGCTTGCCCGCGACGCTTTCAGGGCCAGCTGATTCGCGGGCAAGCCCGCTCCCACCAGATACTGTCCCCCTCACCACCAGAAACGCCAGTGTGATGGCCACCACCCCCAGCCCGAACGAATACAGGAAGTAGCTCATATAACCTGCCCCCAGCGCCGCGGCGGACACCCCGGCCACCTCGGCACCGCCAGCCAGCGACTGTGCCGGCAAGCCCTCCAGCAATGGCATGAACACCCCAGGCAGCCCGCCGTTCTCGGCAGACCTGGCGGCGCTTTCCACAATGCGGCCGCTCTGCGACGCCACCAGCTTGCCCAGCAGGGCATACAAGGACGAGAACAAGGCGTATTGCGTGGCTGTGAACCCGGCGCAGGTGAGCGAGGACATGTAGGCGATCAGCGCCGTGCCGGCAAAGCCCGTCGCCAGATTGTCGATGCTGATGGACACGTACAGCGCCCACACCTGCGGCCCCTGAGTGGTCAGCCACAGGAAGATCAGGTTCGAGAACGGGCTGGCAAAGACGCCGAACAGCATGGTCTTCAGGACTCCGAAGCGCGCCACGCAGTAGCCCCCTACGGCCACTCCGCCGATCAGGGCGACCACGCCAAAGATCTTGCGCACCTGGGCAATTTCGCTGAGCGTGAAGCCCAGATCCAGGTAGAACGGCCCCATCAGATTGAGCACGAAATCAGAGAGGCGATACAGGCAGATCAGCGCCAGAATCAGGCCGCCGAGGCGACCACCGAAGCGGGCGAAGAAGTTGCGCAGCGGCGCACCATAGGCGCGGCTCAGATGTTCGCCGGGACGCGTCTGCACTCCGGGAATGGGACGGCAGGCCAGGGCCAGCAGACCCAGTCCGGCCAGCACCGCAAACACCTGCAGATAGACCCCGGTCGGGGTCGAGCGCCACAAGGCCAGCAGCGCCTCGCCGGACGCCTGCGCAGCGCCGGCACGCAGCAGCAGGTCCTGCAGCAGCACGGCGTTGCCCGTAAGCCCCGAGCCCATGAGCAGGGCAGCCACGAGGATGATGGCCAGGCGCAGTACCCATTCCAGCGCTTCCACGGCAGGGCGCGCGGGCAGTTCGCTCAGCGCGGCGGCCGGCGGGCGCACAGCCACTTCCCGAGGAGCCAGCAGCGACCCTGCCACGCCCACGCACATCATGGCCGCCATCACGGCATAGGAGACCTGCCAGCTGAAGGCCTCTGCCAGCAGCAAAGGCACGGCCCCTGCCACGATCATCGCAATGCGGTAACCCCACTGATAGGCCGCCGCCATGGCGCCGTGACGAGTTTCGTCCACGGCCTCGATCCGCCAGGCATCAATGACGATGTCCTGCGTCGCGCCGGCAAATCCCACCAGCGCCGCCAGGGCGCCCACTTTCCACAACTGCAGTTGTGGGTCGGAACCGGCGATCAACCACAGCCCCAGAATGACGACCAGCTGCGTCACCAGCATCCACGAGCGCCGCGGGCCGAGCACGGCATCCAGCACCGGCAGGCGCACACGGTCGATGACGGGTGCCCAGACGAATTTCAGGGCATAGCTGAGGGTGGCGAGCGCGAAGATGGAAATGGACTGCAGAGAGAGGCCGGACTGGCGCAGCCACACGGACAGGGTGTCGAAGATCAGCAGAAATGGCAGTCCGGCCGCGAAACCCAGCAACAGCATGACCAGCACGCGCCGTTCGCCATAGACGGCCAGCGCCCGCAGGTTGGCGGCGGTGCGTGCGGACAGACTGGGCCTGGAATCACGCATCGGCGCGTATCCTGCGGTGAGGGGTTCGGATAAGCAGACCGCCGCTCAATCGCGGAAATTGTTGAACTGGACGGGCACGTCGAGCTTGGCTTCCCGCAGCATGGCGATCACTTCCTGCAGATCATCCCGCTTCTTGCCGGTGACACGCAGCTTCTCGCCCTGGATGGCCGTCTGCACCTTGGCTTTGGAGTCCTTGATCAGCTTGACGATCTTGCGGCTCATGTCGGCTTCCAGTCCCTGCTGAATGGTCAGCACCTGGAACACCTGCTTGCCGGACTTCTGCAGCTCGCCAATCTCCAGCGACTTGGCATCCACGTTGCGCTTGACCATCTTGGCCTTGAGGATGTCCAGCATCTGCTCCAGCTGGAATTCGGAGTCGGCTGTCAGCGTGATCTCTTTTTCCTTGAGCTCGAAGCTGGCGTCCACGCCCTTGAAGTCAAAGCGGGTGGCGACTTCGCGTCTGGACTGGTCCAGGGCGTTGTTGACTTCGGGCATGTCTACTTCAGAAACGATGTCGAACGATGGCATGGGCATTCCTCTAACGGGGTTCTGGCACTGATTGAATGGCGGCCATACTACCACCGCACAGGAAGATGGTGAATCATGGCACCCTTGCTTCCCGAGGAGACGACCCTTGCAATCACCTGATACTGATCTCGCCCAGCCGGTGTGGCATGTGCTTGGCGCAGGCGCCATGGGCTGTCTGTGGGCTGCGCGGCTCTGGCAATACCCGCCACTGGAACACCGGGTGGCACTGCTGCTGCGCAGCGCAGAGGAACTACAGGCGTATGGCCTGCGCGGTGGAGTGACCGTGGAGGAAGACGCCGACGTCTCCGGGCCATTCCTCATCCCGGCGGAATCTGCCAACGACGCCGGCCCGCCCCTGCGTCATCTGCTGGTGGCCACCAAGGCCCAGGATGTCGCGGCGGCCTTGCAAAGCGTGCAGGCGCGGCTGACGCCAGACACCCGAATCGTGCTGTTGCAGAACGGCGTGAGAGTGCAGCGCGAGATCACCGAGCAGTACGGCGCAGAGCGCGTTTTCTGCCTCAGCACCAGCCACGGCGCCTGGCGGCGTGCGCCTTTCCATGTGGTCCACGCCGGGCATGGCACGGCCTGGCTCGGCCAGCTGGCGGGCGGATCAGACACTGCGCTGGATGCCCTGCTCGATCTCTTGCCAGCGGATTTCATGCAGGTCTGCAAGGATCCGCAGATCGCGCGGCGTCTGTGGCAGAAGTTCGCGGTGAACTGCGCGGTGAACGCCCTGACAGTGCTCTACGACTGCCGCAATGGCGAGCTGCTGGAGATTCCCCAGGCACGTCAGGAACTCGACGCTCTGGTGGCGGAGATCGATGGGCTGCTGCGGACCCTGCCCGACGTGCCGGTCCTGCCCGATCTGCACGGCAGTGTCGCCGAGGTGTTGCGCGTGGCGGCCAGGAACATCTCGTCCACCTTGCAGGACGCCCGGCATGGCCGCGCCACCGAGCTTGGCCACCTCAACGGCTATCTGCGCGATCTCGCCAGAGCGCGCGGCCTGCCCTGCCCGCTGAACGAGCAGCTGCTGCAACGTGTCGAATCCCGGCTGGACGCACCGGCCCCTTGATTGCAGAGCCCCGGTCGATCCCTTACCATCGCCCTGCCTGATCTTCCCCAGACTCACTCACCTACCACTCGCGACAAGGACAACAATAAAATGACTCGCTTCTGGCGCACTTTCGCACTGGGCTGGGCTCTGATTCTCGCAGGCTCTCTGCTCGCTCACAGCATTCAGACCAGCGGCGACATCCGCATTCAGGATGTCCGCTTCAATGGTGCCGGCGGCAAGACTCTCAGTGCCTATCTGTACATTCCGCCCAATGCCACCGCTGCCACGCCCGCCCCCGGCATTCTCGCCGTGCATGGCTATATCAATTCCCGCGAAGTGCAGTCGGGCTTCGCGATCGAGTTCGCGCGGCGTGGCTATGTGGTGCTGGCTCTGGACCAGGCCGGTCACGGTTACTCCGATGCTCCCGCCTTCGCCAACGGCTTCGGTGGCCCGGCAGCCCTGCAATATCTGCGCAGCCTGGACATCGTCGACACGGACAATATCGGCATGGAAGGCCATTCCATGGGGGGCTGGACGATCCTGGCCGCCGCCGCCGCGCATCCCGATGACTATCGCGCGATGGTGCTGGAAGGCTCCAG
>CAYWMC010000176.1:0-3187 GCA_964459345.1 uncultured Klebsiella sp.
GTAAGAGAATACCGGACGGCCAGCCTGCTTGGGCACGAAGTAGTACATGATGCCGAGGAAGCCTGCCGTCAGGAAGAAGCCCACGGCATTGTGCCCGTACCACCACTGCACCATCGCATCCACCGTCCCCGAATACACCGAGTAGGATTTGGTCAGCGTGGCCGGCATCGCGAGGCTGTTGATGATGTGCAGGATGGCCACGGCAATGATGAAGGCACCGAAGAACCAGTTGGCTACATAAATGTGCTTGTCCTTGCGGCGCGACACCGTGCCGAAGAACAGGATGGCGTAACACACCCACACCACCGCAATCAGAATGTCGATTGGCCATTCCAGCTCGGCATATTCCTTGGAGGTGGTCAGCCCCATCGGCAGGGTGATGGCCGCCAGGACAATCACCAGTTGCCAGCCCCAGAAGACGAAGGCGGCGAGCTTGTCCGAGATCAGCCGGGCATGGCACGTCCGTTGCACTATGAACAGCGACGTGGACATCAGGGCACAGCCGCCGAAGGCAAAGATCACGGCATTGGTGTGCAGAGGTCGCAGTCTTCCGAAGCTCAGCCAGGCGGTGTCGAAGTTCAGGGCCGGCCAGGCCAGTTGTGCGGCAATCAGGACGCCGACCAGCATGCCTACGATGCCCCAGACAACAGTCATGATGGCGAACTGGTGGACTACCTTGTAGTTGTAGGTGGGATGTTCAGTCATCGGTTTTTCTCTTTGCGGCCCGAATTCGCGGCCATTCGGGTGAGGGAGTTGTCACGATCGGAAGGACTGGGAAATGTACGAATTCATCTGCCTGGCCCCCGGTCTACCTGTTTGAACTATGCGCCTTGGCCGCGACGTTGGAAAGTTCTCGCAGGCTGCCGGCGTGCATGGTGACTGGCCAGGCAGCGCATTTCTCTGCGCCAGCGCAAGGTTTCTGTCGTTTGTGTAGTCTTGTAACACTTTTGTGACGTAACTGTGATTTTTCACAGGCCAAATGATAATAAATTGCAATAACAGACCTTTTTTTATAGGGTACCGACTTATTTTTTTCTGCAAGGGCTGATCAAAGAATGAAATTCTCCTTCCGCAAATCGCTGTTGACCGCATCCATCGTGGTCGCCACTGCCGGCTTTTCCATTTCCACGCTGGCTCAAGACGCTGCTGCCAATGACACCACTGTTCGCTATCCCGCTTCCTACTTCACCGAGTGGGCTCCCTCCACCGCACAGGACATGCTGAGCCGCATTCCGGGTGTGAATGCCGGCGGTGGCGGTGGCGGAGGCCCCGGCGGACCCGGCGGCGGTGGCTTTGGCGGTGGTGGCGGTGGTCGCGGGCTTGGAGCAGGTGGCGGAGACCAGATTCTCATCGATGGCAAGCGCATGGCAGGCAAAGGCAATCAGTCCAGCGATACCTTGTCGCGCATCAGTGCCTCGCAGGTGGACTACATCGAGATCATCCGCGGCACCTCCGGCGCTCTGGATGTGCGTGGCAGCAGTCAGGTAATCAACGTCGTTCTGCTCGAGGCACTGGACACCACCTCCATTTCCTATCAGGGCGAGCTTACCCGTTTTGCGGATCACGAAGTCAAGCCCAATGGCACGGTGGCCTACAGCGGCCAGTCCGGTGCCCTGAACTACCTGGTCAGCCTGGAAGCACAGTCGCGTTACAACCCTTACATCAGCTGGGAAACCAGTCGTCTGGGGGACTGGACCTTCAATGACGAGATCCGCGAAGAGCGTACCGGTGATGAAATCGCCTATACCGTCTCCAGCAACATCGGCTATGACATCAGCGCCAACAGCAGTATCCGTATGAATGGCCTTTACTCCTTGAGTGACGAGCCGACTGATGTGACCCGCTGGACGTCCAATCTGCGTGTGAATCCCAAACTCACCACTGTTGAGCGTGAAGAGATTCCGGGCGAGGAAGATACCTGGGAACTCGGCGGCGACTACGAATACAACTTCAACAACGGCCACCGCTTCAAAGTGCTGTTCATCGCCAATCAGGCCGATGAGTGGAGCATCCGCGAGCGCTACGACGTGTTCGCCAATGGCACAGAGATCAAGGACCTGTTCCTGGATACAGCCTCGGTGACTGAAGAGCGCATCATCCGCAGCTCCTACACAATGGGATTGTTCGACGGCCAGGACATCGAATTCGGTGCCGAGCGCGCGCAGACGACGCTGGACTCCAGCCTGCGTCTGGGCCTGGCTTCTGCTACTGGCACCCCTTCGGCCGCGTTCGGCGGTCTGGTGCCGCAGAAAGTCTCCAACGCCAACTCTGTTGTGGAAGAGATCCGCGTGGAGCCCTTCCTGGTACACAACTGGCAGCTGAATTCACGTATGTCACTGGAAACGTCTGTCATCTATGAAATGTCGGAAATTGCCCAGTCCGGCGATGTCACCAACAAGCGCGACTTCCAGTTCCTGAAGCCCAAGGTCGACTGGCGCTTCGATGTCACGCCCACCTTCCAGGTCAACTGGAACATCGACAAGACTGTGCGCCAGCTGAGCTTCAACGATTTCGTGGCGGCGTCAGACAATCAGGACAATGACCAGAACACCCAGGCGGGCAATGCCAACCTGAAGCAGGAACAGGTCATCAAGACAGAGCTGGGCTTCGAGTTCCGTCTGCCCAACGACATCGGTGTGGTGGATGGCGACGTGTACTATGCCAAGCACATTGATGTGATCGACCGCGTGGACGTGTCCTCGTCCCCCACCTCGCTGGAATCCGCCAATGGCAATATCGGCGATGGCAAGATTTACGGCATGAACATGAGTGCGAGCATCCGCATGCGCATGATCGACATGCCCAATCTGCTGCTCACCACGCAGTTCAACGTGCAGGACTCCAAGGTGACAGACCCCTTCCTGGGCATCGACCGCCGCTTTGCACTCAATGACCGTGGCCGACTGACGCTGGGCTTTCGCCATGACATCCCGAGTCTGCGCATGAACTACGGCCTGACCTGGAACAATCGCTTCGATGGCGGCCGCAAGCGTTATGACATCGATGACATCGAACAGACGGCGGGCGACCCCAACGTGCAGGCCTTCGTGGAGTGGGTGGCCTTCGGCGACATCACGTTCCGGTTCGATGCCCGCAACATCACCGACAATCTGCAGTGCCGCGAGCGCCATCGCTATCTAGGCGCGATCACCAGCGGTATCATCGAAGAGTATGAAGATCAGTGTGG
>CAYWMC010000176.1:3287-5693 GCA_964459345.1 uncultured Klebsiella sp.
ATGGATTCGCGCATCATCGCGCGCCTTGCCAACATCGTTCCTGCCTTCATCGTCTATGCCGGCATGGGCCTGGTGCCTGATTTGCCGGAAGGCGTTGTCACCACGGTACGCAATATCTGCAGTGCCATCATCGTCCTGGTGCTGGCCCTGGCCATCGGCGGCTCGCTGAATCTGGTCAACACCCTTTACTCCCGGCGCGAAGACGCGCTCAGGCGGCCTGTCAAAGGCTATGTGCAAGTCGTGCAGATCGTGGTCTATCTGCTCGCGGCCATTCTCATGGTGGCAGCCCTGATCGACCGTTCGCCCCTGATTCTGCTGTCCGGCCTGGGCGCCATGGCCGCCGTGCTGATCCTGATTTTCCAGGACACCCTGCTCTCGCTGGTGGCCAGCGTGCAGATTTCCTCGAACGACATCGTGCGCGTGGGGGACTGGGTGGAGATGCCCCAGCTCAATGCCGATGGTGATGTCATCGATATCGCCCTGCACACGGTCAAGATCCAGAACTTCGACAAGACCATCACCACGGTGCCCACCAAACGCTTCATCTCCGACCCGTTCAAGAACTGGCGTGGCATGCGCGAATCTGGCGGCCGGCGCATCAAGCGGCCAATGCTGCTGGATCAGCACAGCCTGCATTTTCTGAGTGCGGAAGAAGTGGAGAATCTGCGGCGCTTCCGACTGCTGGGCGAATATCTCGAGCAGAAGGAAAGTGAGATCCGTGAGTGGAACAGGACGTTGGAAGAGCAGGGCAAGGACCCGGTGAATTCCCGCCGCATCACCAACATCGGCACCTTTCGCGCCTACGTTGAACGCTATCTGCGTGCCCACAAGGGCGTCCATCAGGACATGCCCCTGATTGTGCGGCAGCTGGCACCGACCTCGGACGGACTCCCTCTGGAAATCTACTGCTTCACCAATACCGTGGTGTGGGCGGACTACGAGGGCATTCAGTCCGACATCTTCGACCACCTGCTGGCCATTCTGCCGGAATTCGGTCTGCGCGTGTTTCAGCATCCCAGTGGCGCGGATATGCGCGAGAGGGGGCAGGGCTAGTCGAGCAGCGCCTGCAAGAGTGATTGCCCGAAGTCTGTCAGCAGCGCGTCTGAACAGAGCTGTTCACGCCCTTTGTAGACCAGCGTGCTGCCGAAGGGCGGCACGTGCACAAACAGCACCTGCTCGATGGCGGGGTGCAGGTCCTTGAATTCCTCCAGGGTGTACAGCAACTCCTCGCAAAGGTAGGCGCCGGCATCGTCGGACAAGCGAACCGGAATGCCCTGTGCCGCAAGTCCCTGACACAAGTGCTCGCAAGCGAAACTACTGAAACGTTCGGCCGGCCCCGTGGCCGAGTTCGGTACGCCTTCGGGCAGCCTGCCTTCGTTGTCGGCGCGCTCGCGACGCACATTGCGGGCGCGGGTTTCAATGCGGAAGATGCCTGGTTCGCCCTCGCCCATGCTGATGATCAGACCTGGCACCTGTGACTGCAGGCAGCGGGCAAGTGCAATTCGCGGCGCACCCCAGCAGACCGGAATCTCCAGTGCGCGCAGGGCATGGCCGCGATAGTGTCCGCTCCGTCCCAGCGCCCGGGCGGCAATCCATGAAGCATTGACGGGACGGCCGTCGAAAGGAGTGAAGCCTGTGATCAGGATGTCGGTCATGCAGCCTCCGTGGCTGTGTCAGCGTGCTTGCAAGCATCTTGGGCCTGAGTATGCTGGGCTGTAAAGCCAGTCATCAGGAGATACCCGTGACGCCCAACCACGTACTGCACGCCATGGGCCAGCGCCTGTGGGTCGACAACATCACGCGCAGCATGCTCGACACTGGCACGCTGCAGCGTTACATCGACACCCTTCAGGTGACCGGCCTGACCTCCAATCCCACCATTTTCGACATGGCCATCGGCACGGACACCCAGTATGACGCGGCGATTGCCGAGAAGGCCCGGCGCGGGCTGAGCGGTGAAGCCTTGTTCGTCGAACTGGCGCTGGAGGACCTGTGCCGCGCCGCCGATCTGTTCCTGCCCATGCATCAGGCATCCGGGGGGCATGATGGCTGGGTATCGATGGAAATCTCTCCGCTGCTGGCTCGCGACACCGCAGGCAGTCTGGCCGAAGCACGCCAGATCTTCGCCCAGGCGGGGCGGCCCAATCTTTTCGTCAAGATACCCGGCACACCCGAGAGCCTGCCGGCGATCGAGGAAGCCATCTATGCCGGCATTCCCGTCAACGTCACTCTGCTGTTCTCCTGCGCGCAGTACCTGGCGGCGGCAGAGGCTTACATCCGTGGCATTGAGCGACGCGTAGCCGCCGGGCGGCCCCCTGAGGTGATGAGTGTCGCGTCAGTGTTTGTCTCGCGCTGGGATGTGGCGGTGAAGGACAAAGTGCCAGGTGAACTTCACAACCGCCTGGG
>CAYWMC010000177.1:0-5690 GCA_964459345.1 uncultured Klebsiella sp.
GCCTGCAGACGGAATAACCGGGCATAGTGCCCATTCAGTTCAAGCAGATGCTCATGGGAGCCTTCTTCCGCAATGGCGCCTTTCTCCAGCACGATGATGTGATCGGCAATCCGCACCGTGGAAAAGCGGTGCGAGATGATGATCGAGATCCGGTTGGCCGTCAGCTCACGGAAGTGGGCGAAGATGTCGGCCTCCGCCTTGGCATCGATGGCGGCGGTCGGCTCGTCCAGGATCAGCACATCGGCATGGCTGCGCATGAACGCGCGGGCCAGAGCGATCTTCTGCCATTGTCCGCCGGACAACTCCTTGCCACCCTTGAACCAGGTGCCCAGCTGGGTATCGTAGGAGTCGGGCATGTGCTTGATGAAGTCAGCTGCCAGTCCATCCTGCGCCGCCGTTTCGATCTGGGGACGGTTCTCCATGTTTTCCACATCGCCGATGCCGATGTTGTCGCCCACCTTCAGCTGATAGCGCGAGAAATCCTGGAAGATCACGCCGATCTTGTAGCGCAGCGCCTCGATGTCCCATTCCTGCAAGTCCAGCCCCTCCAGCAGGATGCGGCCGCTGGTAGGCGAATACAGTCGGGTCAGCAGCTTGATCAGCGTCGTCTTGCCAGAGCCGTTCTCCCCCACTATCGCGAGACTTTCCCCCGCCTTGATGTGCAGGGAAAGATTGTCCAGCGCAGGGGTCTTGCTCTCGGGATAATAGAAACTGACGTTCTCGAAGCGGATACCATCGGCCGGCTCGGGGCCCACTGTCTTGTCGCCGCTCTGCTCCGGCACCTTGTGTTCCAGATACTCCACCAGATTGGAGAGGTAGAGATTGTCCTCGTACATGCCGTTGATGGCTGTCAGGCTGCTGGTGACGGCGTTCTGGCCCTGGCGGAAGACGGCGATGTACATGGTCATCTGCCCGATGGTGATCGTGGTGGCGATGGCGGCAAACACCACCCAGCCGTAGGCCAGATAGAAGGCCGCACTGGCAATCAGCCCCAGCACATAGCCCCAGAAGCCGCGCCGCAGCACCAGGTCGCGGTCTTCCTTGTAGATGTTGTGAAAGATGTCGATGTAGCGCTGCAGGAACAGCCGGCCGATCTTGAGCAGCTTCACTTCCTTCACACCGTCTTCGCGGGTGAGCACCATTTCCAGGTAGATCTGCATGCGCCGCTCCGCTGAACGGCTGCGCTGGTTGCGGAAGGCTTCGCCGGAGAATTTTGCCTCGGCCATGAAGGCGGGCAGCCCGGCGAACCCGAGCAACAGGACCGCCCAGGGCGAGAACTGGAACAGCAGAAAGCCGTAACTGACCAGCGAAATGGACTCGCGCGCCAGGTCAAAGGTCCGGATTACCAGGCTCAGCGGACGGCTCGAGGCCTCGCGGCGCGCGCGCACCAGCTTGTCGTAGTACTCGGAATCCTCGAAATGCTGCAGTTCCAGCGTCAGGGACTTCTCGAGAATCATCACGTTGATCTTGTTGCCCAGCAGCACGCGCAGGATCGACTGGCAGACAGTGTTCAGACGCTGCACGCCGGTAATGAACACCACCAGTCCGGCTTCGCAGAGCACATAGAAAATGGTCAGATCGGTGGCCGCTTCCCGTGTCTCGGGCGTGGCCTGGATGGCCGCCACGACGGCATCGACGATGAGCTGACCGACATAGGCAATGGCGGCGGGAAGCACGCCGGCAATCAGCGTTGCAAGAGCCATCGTGACCGTCAGTGCGGCACTGGTGCCCCAGACAATCGACATGGCAACGCCGCTGTATTTGAAGACAGCGAAGAATCGGGTAATGAAGGACAGAGGCGCGCGTTCTTTCAAGGAGTCACTCGGGGGGCGCTGATCGTCGGGCTTGCGGGATGAAAAACGGCCCGGAAAATCGCGATTTCCCGAGCCGTTGCGCATGACAGTCGGATTACTCCGGCTTGACCAGTTTCAGAGTGAATCGGTCTGTGTTTCTTTCCAACTCCGCAGCAAACGGGGCCTGCGTGTGATTGTCGGTCGGGACGTTGAGCAGATCGCTTTCTTCGGCAATCTCGAAACCAGCTTCAAGCGCAGCGGCGCGTGCCAGTTCGACAGGAATGCGGTGCAGAGCAGCGTTGTCGGCACCCGCATCGCCTTCGTGGTCAATCAGACCCAGCACGGCGCCCGGCTTGAGCGCATTCTTGATGTTGACCAGAAAGCGCTGTGCGGCAGCCGGATCAGCATTGTAGACATCGTGGAAGTTCAGGTTGGTGATGGCAAAGTCGATGGAATTTGCCGGCAGCATCAGGTCGGCTGTCGCATCCGCTTTCAGCAATTCGACATTGCTGAGACGGGCAAGGCGTGCGTCGACGGTTGCCTGCGTAGTACCGCGTGCAAGTGCGGCTTCGGAGTTCTGCATGTACACCTTGCCGTTCGCGCCTGTTGCGAGGGACAGTACTTCGGTGTACCAGCCGCCACCAGACATCACGTCCAGCACGGTCATGCCGGGCTCCAGGCCCAGAAAGTCCAGCACTTCAGCAGGCTTGCGCGCTGCGTCCAGTGCCTTGTCGGCGTCGCTGCGGTCTGCAGAAGCGAGTGCCTGATTGACTGCGGCCACGTCGATCGCCTGAACATTGGCACCGACGAGGAGGGCAGTTGCTGCCACGAGCGAGAGAATCATTTTCATGTTTGCCTATCCTTCAATTTAATTGTTTTTCGGGAATTTCGAACGGGACAAAGGATAAACCATGGCCCCATGGGAGTACACCTGCAAGTGACCGGCATAGACCCCATTTGATTCTTGCAGAAAGGCCTCAGTGCAGGCGGCGGGTGCTTCTCAGTTCCTTCTCGAACAGCTTCTTCACACGCAGCAGTTCGTTCATGCCCCCTGCCGACTCAATGTGTGGCAAGTGACTCTCGATGTCGTTGAGGATATTGGTGATGCTGCAGGTATCCAGCTTGCTGAGGTCCATGTCGAATGGCCATACGGGCTCTTTGCCAATCATGTGGAAGTCTCCAGTGTCTGAATGCGGTATTCAATCATCGACCGCCGTGCGGAAAACTTGAGCGGCCCCTCAGTCCATGCCCATGGCCGAGCGCATGATCCGGCTCTTGAGAAGCACTGTGCGGTCGAGGCCGGACATCCCTGCATTGCGCAGCCAGCGCAGTGGCAGGGCCTGGTCAGCGTACAGACGCTTGAAGCCCTCCATGACCCACATCATGCCCAGATTGTGGCCGATGCGCTGGCGCTGATAGCGGCGCAGCACCTGCAGGCTGCCGGGCTCATCCTGACGCGCGTGCGCCTGCAGCAACTGCATGGCCAGGGCGCTGGCGTCCTGGAACCCCAGATTCACGCCTTGTCCAGCCAGCGGGTGAATGGTATGCGCGGCGTCGCCGATCAGAGCGATGCCTTCCTGCACATATTGCCGTGCATGGCGCTGGCGCAGGGGCACGCTGAAACGCGGGTCAACCTGTTCGATGTGCCCGAACCTGCCTTCTATGGCCTCTTCCAGTGCCCGCGCAAATTCAGCATCGCTCAATTGCATCAGCTGCGCGGCACGCTCCGGCAGAACGGACCAGACGATCGAGGAATATTGCTGATTGTCCTCGCCGGGGGCCGTCTGCAGAGGCAGAAACGCCAGCACGCCGTCGTCCATGAACCGTTGCGTGGCCGTGCGCTGATGGGGCAAGGTGCTGCGTACGGTGGTGACGATGGCGTGGTGCTCGTAGTCCCATTCGCTCAATTCGAAGCCAGCCAGCTCTCGGACCCGGGAATTGGCGCCGTCGGCTGCGACCAGCACCCGGGCGCGCAGGCTGCGGCCATCCGCCAGGGTGAGCACCGTGCGGGTCTGATCGGCGTCCAGCGGCCCGGGTACAGGCAGTCGCTCAAGCGACTCCAGAACCACCGGTGCCAGCAGCTCGACACCAGACAAGGCGTGCAGACGCTCGTGCAGGGCGGCCAGCAGCACCGCGTTCTCGACGATATGCCCGAGCGCTTCACAGTGAATGTCCCCGGCAGCGAAATGTATCGAGCCCGTGCCGTCGGCTTCCCAGACATGCATGTCGGTATAGGGTGAGCTGCGGCGCTGCATGACGGCGTCCCATACGCCAATGCTGGAGAGAAAGCGCTGCGATGCAGGGGTGATGGCACTGACGCGCGGATCGAAATTGCTGAGTTGCGGGGCTGGTACTGTCCGCTGCCAGTGCTGTCGGGTCAGCGGCTGCGTGTCGAGTACGGCGATGCGAAGACCGCTGTCCGCCAGCGCCAATGCCAGGCTGGCTCCCACCAGACCGCCGCCGACCACGACGATATCGTATGCATTGTGCGCGTTCTGGTGCATGGGTTTGCGATTGTCCGGGCAGGGAAATGTGAGCGCAGTATAGCCGGGCACCGTGCCGCAATGCAGCCATGTATTTGCAGTGCCGGATTGCTGGCCGCAAGGGGATGGTCGATACTGACTGCCTTTCCAGCGCCAGCAGCCGCGACAGGAGTCACTGTGTCAGACAAGGAAAATCTCTCCGAACTTCAGCAGCACCTTGGGATGTCTGCGCGGATCACCACGGACTCGCAGGTCAGGAACCACGTGCTGAATGCCTCGCTCACCAGTCAGGAAGGGGCTTCCCCGACGTTCGTGACACTGGCGGAAGCACAAGCCTGCATCGGGCAGGAAGTCGGCATTACTCAATGGTTCGAGTTGTCGCAGAAGCGAGTGAATCAGTTTGCGGAAGCGACCGGCGACTTCCAGTTCATTCATATCGACAGGGACCGCGCGCTCGCCGAAACACCCTACGGCGGCACCATCGCCCACGGCTTCCTGACCTTGTCACTGCTGAGCATGCTGGCCTCGCAGACTGGCACCATCAAGATCAAGGGCAGCAATGTGTCCATCAATTATGGGCTGGACAAGGTGCGCTTCCTCAATCCCGTCAAGGTGGGCAAACGCATTCGCGCACGTTTCGAACTGATGAGTGCCGTGGAAAAGAGTCCGAACTGTTTTCTGCTCAAGCACAAGGCGACTGTGGAGATCGAAAACGAGGCCAGGCCGGCCATGATTGCCGAATGGCTCGTCATGGCGATGATCTGAGCCCCCGGCAGACACCGTACCTTTGGCTATCCCTTGAATGACTCAGAGACTGAACACGATGAAATGGAGCCTGATGATGATCCCCTTGCTGACACTGCTCGGTTGTGCGGGCGAACGCCCCGCCAGCCTTGGCGTCACTGCTGGCCAACTGGGCACCTGCCCGGACTCGCCCAATTGTGTCTCCAGCGTCGAGACGCGGGACAGTCACCGCATCGAGCCCCTGAACGCCACGCTGGCGCAGGTGCGCACGGCCGTTACCGCCATGCCGGGAGCACAGATCATCAGCGAACAGGATCAGTATCTGTACGCTGAGTTCACTTCACGCCTGATGGGATTTGTAGACGATGTGGAGTTTCTGGCTGACCCGGCAGCCGGGCTGGTGCATGTGCGCTCGGCCTCGCGGCTGGGACACAGCGATCTGGGCGTGAACCGCAAACGCATCGAAGATCTGCGCAGCAGCCTGGGCGCCCGCTGAGTCAGGCGCGCTGCACTCTGCGCTCCGCCAGCCCCATGGCCTGCCTGGCAAAGCCGCGCTTGAAGGGAGGCACCAGATCGATGGAAAACAGGCCGCACTTGCGCGCCCAGACCAGCGCGGGATGACTGCTTGAGAACAGCCGCGTCATGTAATCGCTGAAGCCAATGGTGGCCA
>CAYWMC010000178.1:0-5668 GCA_964459345.1 uncultured Klebsiella sp.
TTGTTCATCACGCCCTTGCTGGAAGCCAGTGGCACGATCTCGTCGTCGAACTTGCCGGCGGCCTGGGCGGCGGCGGTGCGCTGTTGGCTCTGCAGGCTGTAGGCGTCCTGGGCAGCGCGGCTGATGTTGTAGCGCTGGGCCACGATCTCGGCCGTCTGCAGCATGGGCATGTAGGCGTTGGGGGACAGGGCGAGCACATTGGCATCCGTGGTGCGGTACTTGTTGGCGTGCTCGTTCTGCACCAGGGAGATGGACTCCAGCCCGCCGCCGATGACGATGGGCATGTTGTCCACCAGGATCTGCTTGGCAGCCGTGGCGATGGCCATCATGCCCGAGGCGCACTGGCGGTCCATGCTCATGCCCGACACACTGTTGGGCAGGCCCGCGGCCACGGCGGCCAGGCGGCCGATGTTGTAGCCCGTGCTGCCCTGCTGCATGGCGCAGCCCATGATCACGTCGTCCACTTCGTCCGGGCTGATGCCGGACTTGTGCAGTGCGGCGCGAATGGCGTGGCCACCCAGGGTGGGCCCGTCGGTGTTGTTGAAGGCTCCGCGATAGGCCTTGCCAATGGGGGTGCGGGCGGTGGCGACGATGACGGCTTCTTTCATGGGCTTTCCCTTCCGGGCTGCCGCGGCGGCAGCCAGTTGTGTGAGGTTCGTTGCAGAATTGTCAGAGCGTGTAGCTGGCACTCGCGCCTGGCCCGAGCGGCAGGCCCAGCACCACCCACACAATCACCATCACGGTGCCTACGGCCAGCAGCCAGATCGAATACGGAATCATGGTAGCCGCCAGGCTGCCGATGCCGAATTCCTTCTGCCAGCGCTGGCAGAAGGTCAGGATCAGCGGGAAGTAGGGCATCAGCGGGGTGATGATGTTGGTGGCGCCATCGCCCGCGCGGTAGGCGGCGGTGGTCATCTCGGGGCTGACGCCCAGCAGCATCAGCATGGGCACCAGCACCGGCGCGAGCAGGGCCCACTTGGCGCTGGCGGAGCCGATGAACAGGTTGATCAGCGTGGTCATGAGCACTACCAGCACCAGCAGGACGGCCATGGGCAGCTCGGTGCCACTGATGACGCCCGCGCCTTTCACGGCGAAGATCAGACCCAGATTCGACCAGTTGAACATGGCCACGAAGTGCGCGGCGGCGAAGGCCAGCACCAGGTAGTAGGACAGGTCGGCCATGGCCTCGGACATCATGCGCACGATGTCGCGGTGTGTCTTGACGCTGCCGGTGGCCGAGCCATAGGCCCAGCCCGCCGCCAGAAAGAGGATGAAGAACGCGGCCACCAGGGACTGGTAGAACGGTTGCAGACGCCCGGCACCGCCGTCCTCGTTGATCAGGGGCGTGCCCGGGATGATGCACAGCAGCAGCCACACCAGAGCCACGGCCAGACTCGCCCAGCCAGCGCGGGCCAGACCGCGACGCTCATCCGCAGAGGCCGCGTCCGTGGTTCTTACTACCCCCGCCGTGGTGCTGACGGGCTGGCCGCTCAGGGGCGTCAAACGCGGCTCGATCACCTTGTCGGTCAGGTACCAGATCACCGGCAGGAAGAACACCAGCATGGCGGCGATGAAATACCAGTTGCCGGCGATATTGGCCGTCCAGCCCGGGTCGATGGTCTGCGCGGCGGCCTGCGTCACCCCGAACAGCAGCGCGTCCAGCTGGCCGGGCATCAGGTTCGCGGAGAACCCGCCCGAGACCCCCGCAAAGGCAGCGGCGATGCCGGCGATCGGGTGACGTCCGGCGGCGGCGAACAGCACGCCGGCCAGCGGGATCAGCACCACATAGGCAGCGTCCGACGCCAGATTGCCCATCATGGCCACGAAGGCCACCACAGGCGTCAGCCACGCGGCAGGCGCCAGCTTCACCGCCGCGCTCATGGCCGTGGCGAACAGCCCCGTGCGCTCGGCCACGCCCGCGCCGAGCATCACCAGCAGCACGAAGCCCAGCGGGTAGAAGCCGGCAAAGGTGGCGGGCATGTCCACCAGCAGACGGCGGATATTGTCAGAGGAGAGCAGGCTGGCGGCCTGAATGACCACCGGATTGCCATTGGCGTCCACCTGGGTGGGGTGCAGCGCCGACACCCCCAGCAGTGACATCAGCACGCTTACCACGATCAGAAACAGAATCAGGCTGAAGAAGATGAATACCGGGTCAGGCAGCTTGTTGCCCGTGCGTTCGATCCAGCCCAGCATGCCCGTGGTGTTTGCGTTTGCAGAAGTTGTCATGGCCTTGTTCTTCTTGAGGGTTCAGGTGGGCGGGAGTGTTGCACGGAAGGCGGGAGGCGACAAGCCGCTGGCGGTGGACACGCGGCACCTGCCTCCATGGCGGGACAGGTGCCGCGAGACTGCCTCCGGACGAGCGTGCTTCCTTCAGGTGATGCGCGGGGGAACCCCGGGCTGCAGGCCACGTGTTTCGCCGTGCCTGAACCCCATGTGGTTCGATGCTTCCAGTATAAACCACATATGGTTCAACTGCGGCAGCGACTGGCAAGGTTCATCAGAGAGAAGCGGGGCGAGATGCCGCAGCGCGACTTCGCCCGCAAGATTGGCGTGGCGCAGTCCACCATCATGCGCATCGAGAACCTGGATCAGAACGTCACCATCGACACGCTGGAGAGCCTGTGCAAGGTGTTCCACGCCGATGTCGCCGACCTCTTTCCGCGCCTGGACACCAGCCGCGAGTACATTGCGCCCCCCGGCGGCCTGTATCGGCCGACCCGTGCCAGCGGTGCGCCACTGGTGCATGAAGACGCGCCCGAGCACGACACGGGCAAGCGCGGCGCCGGCAAGAAGAAACCCCGCTGACACCGCGTTCCGCCACCGCGATTCCCGCTTCACTTCACACCGCCAGCCAGGCCACCACGGCGTAGCGCGCCAGCTTGCCCGCCGTCACCAGCAGCACGAACACCCCGAAGCGCACCCGCAGCACGCCCGCGATCAGGGTCAGCGGGTCGCCCACCACCGGCAGCCATGAGAACAGCAGTGTCCACAGGCCATAGCGTTGAAACCCTGTTTGCGCACGGGCGATCTGCGCGGCAGAGAAATAGAACCAGCGGCGGCCGGCAAAACGCAGCAGGCTGCGGCCCAGCCACCAGTTCAGACAGGCACCCAGCACATTGCCCGCCGTGGCCACCAGCACGGGCAGCGCCACCGAGAGCGGCGAGCTGGCGTCCTGCAGCAGCAGATACAGCCACGCCTCGGAATAGAAAGGCAGGAAGGTGGCGGCGATGAAGGCGCTCAGAAACAGCAGCAGGTAGTTGTACAGCAGGGTGTCGAACAGCATGGTGCTCCGGCCACGGGGCCTGAAATCCGGGAGCGCCGACTATACCCGCTGGCCGCCCCCGCTGGATATTGTGATTGCAATGCCGGGCTTTGATGGTAAGGTGCGCCAAATTCTTCTTCAGAGCCTCCCCCTGTGTTTGCCGATCTTCAGCTTGACCAGCGCCTCCTCAAATCCGTCGACAAGATGGGCTTCGAGACCCCCACGCCCGTGCAGCTGCAGGCCATTCCGCTTGCCTTGCAGGGGCGTGACCTGCTGGTCAACGCCGCCACCGGCAGCGGCAAGACGGCCGCCTTCCTGCTGCCCATCCTGCAACGCATGATCACGGAGAAAGGCGAGCGCACCGGCACCCGTGCGCTGGTGCTGGTGCCTACCCGGGAACTGGCGCGGCAGATCGGCAAGGAATGCGAGAAGCTGGCCAGCTACTGCGGCATCAAGGTGGGCGTGATCACCGGCGGGCAGGAGTTCAAGATGCAGCGCGCGCTGCTGCGCCGCGACCCGGAGATAGTGATCGCCACGCCAGGCCGCACGCTGGAACTGGTCAAGGAGGGCAGCACGCTGTTCTCGGCCCTGGAATTCCTGGTGCTGGACGAGGCCGACCGCCTGTTCGAGATGGGCTTCAGCGAAGACGTGCTGGCCATCATCGCCACCTGCAACGAAGCACGCCAGACCATGCTGCTTTCGGCCACCCTGCCCGCGGGAGTGCGCCGCCTGCTGCAGGTGCTAAAAGCTCCGGTGCGCGTGCAGATCAATTCCGCCCGCGAACAGCACGAGGCCATCAAGCAGCAATTCATTCTGGCCGACGATGACAAGCACAAGGAGAAGCTGCTGCTGTGGCTTCTCGAGAACGAGACCTTCGAGCGCGCCCTGGTGTTCTGCAACACCCGCGACCAGGCCACGCACCTGTGCGGCGTGATGCGCTATCGCGATCAGCGCGCCGGGTATCTGCATGGCGAGGTGAAGCAGGATGTGCGCAATTCCACCATCACCGCGTTCCGCGAAGGCAAGATCAAGGTGCTGATCGCCAGCGACGTGGCCTCCCGCGGCCTGGACGTGAAGGGCATCGACCTGGTCATCAATTTCGACATGGCCCGCAAGGGTGATGACTACGTGCACCGCATCGGCCGCACCGGCCGCGCCGGCGAACAGGGTCTGGCGGTGGCGCTGATCGGGCCGACCGAGTGGAATCTGAAGGCCTCCATCGAACGCTACCTGAACGTGCAACTGGAATCGCGCAAGGTGAAGGAACTGCCATCGACCTACAAGGGCCCCAGGAAGCTCAAGAGCTCCGGCAAGGCGGCCAGTACCAGCAAGCGCAAGAAGAAGCCCTGATGAAACTCGTGCATGACAATCTGCTTCTGCAGGCAGTGGAGACCGGCACCCGGCAGTGGCTGGAACAGGCGGTCATCGGCCTGAATCTGTGCCCCTTCGCGCGCCGCGAAGTCGATGCGGGCCGCGTGCGCTTTGCCGTGACCGCCCACACCGAGCCGGAGGCGCTGCTGCTGGAGTTCGCATCCGAACTCAACCGCCTGCAGAACGAGCCGCAGATCGCCACCACGCTGCTGGTGTTCGCCCAGGGCGTGCCGGATTTCTTCGATTACCTGGACTTGCTGGACATGGCGCAGGCCTGGCTGGAAGACCAGGAACTGGAAGGCGAGTACCAGCTCGCCAGCTTTCACCCTGACTATCTGTTTGCCGACTGCGCAGCCGACGACGCGGCCAATTTCACCAATCGCTCGCCCTGGCCCATCATTCACCTGTTGCGTGAAGAGAGCGTGGAGCAGGCCATCGCCTCGCACCCCGACACGGCGCGCATCCCCGAGCGCAATATCCGGCTGGCGCGCGAGAAGGGCATTGACTGGTGGGCAAGCCTGCTGAAGAGTCTTCGGCCACTATAGGCGCGCGCCGTGCCTGTGGGAGCGTGCCTGTGGGAGCGTGCCTGTGGGAGCGGGCCTGTGGGAGCGGGCCTGCCCGCGAACGCTTTCCGCCGTCCCGAGGTTGCCCGCACGGGGGGCCAGTCGTTACACTCGACGCCCTGACCCCAACGCTTTGCAAGGAATCCCCGCAGCATGAGCACCGACACCGCCGCCCCACAGTCTTCCTTTGCCCGGCTCATCAGTGGCCAGCGCTTTGGTCTGGCGCAGACCTACTGGACCTTGTACCTGCTCTGGGCTGCCATGTTCTTCGTGGTGGGCAGTCTGCTGGTGGCTGAGCGCAACTGGCCGCCCTATGTGGCCCTGCTGGCGCTGACCGTGGGCTGGTCATTTCTGCTGCTCACGTTCGTGAAGCGCTACTACGTGGGCAGTGACCCGGGCAAGGCGCTGGGCCGCATCGGCATGTTGTTCCTGCTGCTCAATCTGACCAACGCGCTGGCCACCTTCAGTT